>JBEBXQ010000042.1:0-31904 GCA_040391535.1 Telluribacter sp.
AAACAATAGAAAAATGTACATCGTCAACAGGAAAAAGACCATTGGTAATACCGGCGAAACGGGTGATCAGCATGTCTTTCTCTGTCCGGTATTCCCAGAGCTGATGTACATTTCCTGCAGGCTGACAGGAAGATAATGTATCGTTTGCCATATACAGGTAAGTGGGGTCAAAAGTCCACCGGTTAGGTGTATCCGCCGACCGGGTGATCCAGGTCCCCGTTAACTGAGCGGGATCGATAGATATATCCGATTTGCTGCGGCATCCAAGAGCAAGCAATAACAATACCCAGGTAATCATTTTCATGCTTTTGTCCATTAGGGGTTTTAGTATACTTTAATGATACCCTTTTGTCCGGAAAGGTTGGAATAGAACTGCAGAATAATTGAAACCATAGCTTGCATCCCGGTAAACCTACATGGGTTCATCCTATTAAAATGAAGCCTGTCCGGCATTTTTCATTTCTTCCTGAATCCTGTCAATCTGCTTTAAATGCCGGATGATATGGTTTATCAGGAACTGAAAAGTATCTCCCAGTTTCAGTTTTATCAAACGTGAAATTGAAGTCCGGATTTTAACTTTATTCAGGCTCACATTTTCAGATAAATTTAACAATTCCAGTAACCGGATTTGCTGATGAATAAACCTATCCATAACCACCACATGATCAAGTTCATCACGGAGCGGGTTTTTGTCTTTAAAAGTCTTCATTTTGTTCAGCCTGTCTTTGGGCAACATACTTTTCGCAAAGTAATTGCCTAAAAAGCCACTTTTAAATTCGGCCTCATGCTTCGTACCAGCGTTTTTGATTTTATTCTCAATCTCCGGCAGATAAAAGTCGCCATACAGGTTCAGGTGTTCCAGGCATTCCAGAATGTTCCAGGAGCTTTGATTTTCTCTCCAGGTCAAAGTGTGCAAATCACAGTTTTTAAGTCTCTCAACCTGATTAATGATTTGCCTCGTTTGCTCAATAAGTGACTGAATTAGTTTTTCTGACTGCATATCATTTTGAATTTTATGCAAAGGTCTGAAAAGCTATCTCCCGGATTCTTGATTGATGTCAAGACTTTTTCAGCCTGGATAAAGTTTCAGCACTCATCCTTAAATAATTGGCAATATGCCTGTGCGGAATTTCCTGAAAAAGTTGCGGGCTTCTTTTTAGAACCCGCAGGTATCTTTCCTTCGGCGAATTGGTCAGAATATCAATTTCGCGTTCCATTTGTTGTAAAACTAAATTTTCTAAAATTTTAGTCCACAGAACGCTGTTCGGTTCACTTTTCAGGAAATTGTCCATTTGCGATTTGGTAATCACTTTTACTACCGTTTTTTTTATAGCCTGAATAAAAAAAACAGAAGGTTTCCCGGTAAGAAAAGAATCCAGTGAAACGATCAGATTCTCTTTGTAACCAAACCTGATCGTTTGTTCTTCATAGTCGTCTGAAACGAATATCCTCAGGCTGCCGCTTTCAACATAGTACACATTGGTGTCAATACTTCCCTTTACCTTCAGAAATTCATTTCTTTCAATGGTGATAGTCTTGTCAGAAAGTTCAGCAATTTCTCTCATGATCTTTTTCTTATGCGGTTCATTTCAATGCATACAGGCAAACAGGGGATCAGCCAAAACCAGGACTTTAACGCTCAGGTCAGGAACAGAAGCCGGATTTGGCCATGCCGCCCAGCCGAAAACACTCTGATTAACCTGACCGCAGCCGTCATCAGGACCGTAGCTTAGCAGGAGAATACCCGTATATGTTTTTAAACGCAGCGCTGAAATTTGACATATTCTGATACCCCACCAGATTACTGATTTCCTGAACGGATAATCGTGTGTCGAGAAGATGTTTCCTCGCTTCAGCCATTCTGATCTGCTGAAGATAACCGAAAACCGTAGTTCCGAATACCGTTTTAAAACCGCTTTTAAGCTTGGACTGGTTGATTCCTACCTGACGGGCAAGCTCGATAATGGTAAAAGGACTTTCAATATTTTCTCTGATCAGCAAAGCTGCCAGCTGAATCCTTTCAAGGTCTGCCTTGCTGAGGTGATGAACGGCTTCACTGTTCTCCGCACTTTCATAAATGAAGGCAATAAGCTCGTAAACTTTGGACTCAAGATAAATTCTTCGGGTCAGCCCGTTATACCGGCAGTTCTTAATATCCTGTATGGTATTGAACATAGCGGCATTAATACTGATGGTGCCGCTGCCCAGCTTGCTGCTGATATTCCTTTCAATCTGATCCAGAAAACTATCCATTTTCCGGGATTCTCCGGCATACTTATTCAAAAGTGACAGCGGAAGGTGGATATCAAAAGTATTATATCGGATATCCTTTTCAAAAAGAATATCAGCCTGGTTTTCATCCGATGAAAGAAAAGTCACATTAGCAGACATTGCCGGTGTTATGTTTTCTTTTCTGGATTTACTTTTGTAAAAAATATCGTTACCGGAAAGATTGAACTGCACTTCCAGTAAAGGAACATCGGCTTTCCCGAAGATAGTAACATCGTCATGCATAAGGTAGTTGCCCTGAAGAATGGACAGATCCTCTCTCAATACCTGCTCCTGATAATGGATATCGCCTTTTGGAGTAGTCAGTTTTATCTCATTCACCTCCTCATCGGTTGATACCGGAAAATCCTCATCGGGTGATGAAATAAAATCAATAAAGTCTGCCCCTTCAATTTTAAACCCCATTATAATAGTTCCATTTTCATAACTAACAGTTCCATATTCATAAATACCCGAATATAAAATCAGGTACTTTTGCCCTCGTAAAATTAGATTATAATTAGTATAAATAAAAACAGAAATGTTTAAAATTCTGATAAATATACTACTGTTTATCTCTTTCTCAGCCTATACCTGTCCCGTAATTATACACGTGGAAGATCCGCTGGGAAATTCAATATCAGATATATATGTATCAGCAGATAAAACCATTTCAGGACAAACAGATCGGAACGGTGATCTGACACTGTCTTTATCCGAAGGCGTCCATTCAATTGTATTTAGTAAAGATAGTACCTGGCTGGCACAGAAAGAAATCCGGGTCAGCTGCAAAAGGGAAAACCGGGTCAGGATTATTCTTGATACTATAAAGGATCGTACAGTTGACCTGGATGAAGTAACCGTAAAATCCATCACGGCCAAACAAATCATCGATCAGTCTCCGTTTTCAGTACAGGCCATCGACCTCCGGAAAGACCATCACAAGACCGGTGACGTCAGTGAGTTTCTGAACCGTGCTTCCGGTGTGAAACTCAGAAGTGACGGAAACCTGGGTTCTTCGGTAAAAATCAATCTTGGTGGCCTGCAGGGTAAAGCGGTAAGGTTATTTAAGGATGGTATTCCGATAGAACTGTTCGGACACGGATTCAGCCTGGGGACCATTCCGGTCAATATGCTCGACAGGGTGGAAATCTATAAGGGGGTGATGCCCCTGTATCTGGCCTCCGATGCTTTGGGCGGTGGTATTAATATGGTTACACGCACTTCCAGGAAAAACTATGCCGAGGTTTCTTATGAGCTGGGTTCTTTCAACACCCACCGGGCTACGGCAAATCTCCTCTGGCTGAATAAAAACAACAGATGGTATGCCGGCAGCAATGCTTCTTTTAACTATTCCGACAATAATTATAAGGTCAATGTACCCTTTTATGACCCGCATACCAGTAAACAGGAACTGAAGGACGCCAGGCGTTTTCATGATGCAACAAGCACCTACTATGCCGAGGTTTTCGCAGGAATCAAAAACCGGCACTGGGTGGACGATATGCGGCTGACAGTTATCAACTCACAGTTTAACAAGGAAATACAGCACGATGCCGAAATGAACAAAGTTTACGGCGAAGCTTTCTCCAGAGAAAAAAACTATACGGGCCTGCTTAATTACAAAAAGGCCTGGATGGACGACCGTCTGCAGGTCAGTATGCTGGGAAGCTACAGTGCATTTAATACGAAATTTATCGACACCACTACCGCCCGGTATGGTTGGGACGGCCACAAAATCGGTCAGAACCTGCAACCGGGCGAAATCAATTCCGGCAATAACCAGCGACTGAATTACCAGTTTGTTTCTGCCCGGTTAAACGTTGCCTATCAGCTTAGTGAACAACATGTGCTGGAGTTTAATGAACTGTATTACCGGCAGAGAAGAAAAGGAAGTGATCCGTTAGGTGCCATATCCGTCATTGAGCTCGTAGATGTACTCACCGTTCCTGCCGTTTATCAAAAAGACAATATGGCGCTTGGACTGCGCTCAACATGGCTGAACAAAAGCCTGGAGAGTATTGCCGCACTCAAATATTATCATTTCAGCACCAAAGGTTATACGACGGATAAATACGGCTTTGCGTGGCGGTCTTCTGCCAGCAAACAGCAGCTTGGCTACCTCGCGGGCCTGCGGTGGAGCAATGATCATTATCTGATGAAACTGTCGTATGAATATGCCAGTCGCCTGCCCGATGAATACGAGATTTTCGGTGATGCCATCATGGTAAAGGAAAACCTGGACCTGCATCCCGAAAGAAGCCATAACATTAACCTGAACGGGCAATATACCGTACAAAAGGACAACAGGAACCTCACCTTGTCAGCCGGACTTTTCTACCGCAAGGTAAAGGATATTATCTTTCTGCAGCTGGATATTCCGTTCAGCCGCTATATCAACTACGAGCGGGCCAATGTCAAAGGTTTTGAAGCCGAAGCCAGTTACACACCCGGTAAACGTTTTGATTTCGGTGCCAATCTCACCTACCAGGACATAAGAAGAGTAGATATCAAAGAGTCGATATACAAAAGCCTGGAAGGTTCCAGAGTACCCAATGTGCCTTATTTGTTTGGCAATTTCTGGCTCAATACGCATTTCAGCAATGTGTTCAGCGCAGGCGATAACCTGAGCTTTAACTGGAGCGCCAATTATACCCACCGTTTTTTCCTGAAAGCCATTCCAAAAAATCAGGAGCCGTCACTATTCGGGAAAGTAAAGGATTTCCAGACTTCGCTGATCATTCCGCGTGACGGGCGGCTGGGACAGTTTTCCAATAATGCCGGCATCTATTATCATTTTTCAGAAAGCAGACTGACACTCTCTGCGGAGTGCAGAAATATTACAAACGTGAGGCTGTATGACAATTTCAATGTACAAAAGCCGGGAAGATCATTTCATGTCAAGTTAGTTTATCAAATTTTTTAATTATATTTTTTATTGAAATTACTATGAAATCAGGAATCCGAATTCGCTCATTATTGCTTGGAATCTCTGCGATGATGCTGGTTGCTGCATGTAACAAAGATGATGACAAGGTAACACCCGACCCCGTTGGGGATAATTTACCGGAAAATGAAACCTGGGTTATTTATAACGGAAATGCCGACTGGAGCGGAGGTGTATATGCCTTGAAAGACAAAAAGTCGCGCGAAATTAATCTTTCCGGAATCCCCTTTTTCCAGTTAAGCAGTTCATTAGGTGGCAGAGTATCAGGCCGTCAGCTCTATAAAGTAAATAGTGCCTCCAATGCGCAGGGTATTCTGAAAATGGGACTTGATGCAGAAGGAAAAGTGATCGAAGATAAGTTTCTGGCTTCGCTTTCCAATGCCTACATCACCAATTACCTGGTAGTGAGTGAAACCGAAGGGTATTACTGGGATGATGTAAGAGGCGGCCTGAAAGTGCAGAAATTTAACCCGACGAGCATGGAACGTACCGGTGAAATTGACTTCAGCTCACTTTCAGAAGGCTTGCCGAATGAGTCGGCCGGTCAGCTGATTATCGCCAAACGTGACGACAAGCTCTATGTTGATCTCCTGTTGGGAACCAAAGCTCCGGGCAACTGGCAGGTCACCCCTCCTACCCGCGAAGTGGCTATTGCGGTATATGATCTGAAAGCCGATAAAATCGAGAAAGTCACCAAATTTGCCGGCACTACCAACCTGGGTGTATTCATTGACCATGTATTGTGGGGAATAGATGAAGTAACCAACGATCTGTACATTGCGTCGGTATCTGACATGAAAGAGCAGCCTTTTGAGTATTCTTCTAAAATCCTCCGCATCAAAAGCGGCGAAACGGAATTTGATCAGACCTTTTCCATTGACATTAAAGATTACCAGTTCCCGGCTGAGTTTAACCGGTTATTTGTTCACAATAACAAGATCTATACTACCATCCCTTCACGTGCGGTATCCTATTACGGAGGTGGTCAGCATGGTGTCAGGTACCGGAATGATATTTGGTACTGGAATGAAATTGATGTAACAACAAAAAAAGCAAAGCGGCTGAATATGCATGCTGATAATTTCTATTGCACGCAGAACCCCTTCTTCCATAATGGTGAAATCTATTTCGTTTCCAATAATGCTACCGAAGAGTTTTCCGGTGTATATCAGTATAATCCTGAAACAGGAGAAACCAAAGAAACTTTCCGCCTGAAAGAAAGTGGCAGGGTACAGGGCTTTGATATTATTGTTGACTGATACAAACCGTTTCCGGTATTTCATAAAATCCTTAACAACATGGTAAGTCTTCCCGGAGACTTACCATGTTTCACAAAAGCATATATACATGAAAGCAATCTATTATTTCCTGCTTACAATAACAGGCTTCTTCACTGGCATACAGCTGACGGAAGCTCATGCCGTATGGATAGAAAGTGCACCCAATGGTACCAAAGCAAAAGAACATGTCGTACGGGTTTACTATGGAGAGTATGAGGCAAAAATGTTCGAAAAAACGGCTGACTGGTATTCAGACCTGCGCGAACTGGAGGTTTTAGTCCTTCAGCCCGACCAGTCGAAAGTGAAATTACAGCTGACAGATAAAGGTGAATTTCTGGAAACAACCTTCACACCTGACCAGGCGGGTACCTACCTGATATCCACCAGTCATGCCACCAAAGAACTGGGCGGTACCATGCGTTACGAATTTACCTCACAGGTGGCCGTCAAAGTAGGTAAAGGCTCAGGATTTAAGCATGGTACACTTCCTTATCAGCTTTTTACCGCTCCTGAAAAATATACCAGGGGCAGCAAAGTAGAGATTTCACTTACGAAAGACGGTCAACCGCTCGTTGATCAGGATATCGTTGTGATGTCGCCGGAGGGTTGGTCCAAAACCTATAAAACTGATGCTGAGGGCAAAATCGTTGCTGAAGCATTTTGGAAAGGTGTCTATGTTGTGGAGTTCGGTCATACGACAGATGTAAACGAAACATGGCACGGGAAACCTTATTCTCAGAACTGGCAGGGACTTACGACGAGTTTTCTGGCAGAGTAGATTCCTGAGTAGAAACCGGCTATTGCTTTTCCATGACTGTCTATTGAAAGGCAATGGGTTTTTACACGAAACAGATAGTGGTTTCTGTTTATTATCAACACCTGATTAATGATTATGTTCAGTATTACCTGTCTGCTTTTCTATTCGGGATTTGTCATTTGGATGAATACTTCCAAACGGATTTCATGGTCTGACCGAAGGCCTGTTATGACCTTTTTGGCGCAGTATCCACAGTACAGCCGTTACCTGTCCGCATTTCTTATCGGATCAGCTACCGCTTTATGCACGCACATGATGGGCACAGGCAGCGGGCTGTTTGCTGCTGTTGTTATACTGATGGCGATGGGATGCCTCTGCGTTCTGTTTTTCCCGTTCCGTTATATGGGTGTCAGAGGCATTGCCGTACTTTTCGTGATTTGTATCCTACTGGAACTTTTAGTGTAAGCATATGCCGGCAAACAAAAAATACCTTACCCGGTCCCCCTGGATCAGGCTAAGCAAAATCCTGGCAGGAACTGTCGGAGGATATACCGTCATGCTCAGCTTTCATGTGCTGCTGACTTCCTTTTTACCCAAAGATGAAGTAGTGATTACCGCATTTATTTCAGGTTACATCCTATGGGCATTTTTACTGCTGTGGGCATTTATTGAGAAAAATGTATGGCGTGTGTGGCTGGTGTATATCCTGCTTACCATTCTCTTTGCATTACCCTGTTTATTGAAATCAAACCTGTAATATGGATCACAGAAAGCACAATATCTATTTTCATACCCATACCATCAGCGGTATTTTTATTGCTGCATTACTGTACGTAATATTTTTTGCGGGTTCGTTTTCTTTTTTCAGGGATCCTATAGGTGCCTGGCAGAAAGGCAGGTCCAATGTTACCGCACAGGTAATGCCTGATTACAATTATCTGTTTGATTCACTTTCACAGCACCACCAGCTGCAGGGCCGTGATTTCGAATTCTTCGTGCTGCGCCAGGGCAATGGCGCTTACGTCAGTATGAGTGCTTCCCGTGATACCGTAATCAGTAGTTCCCCCGGTAACGATCCTGCCTATTTCCTGTATTATTTTTCAGATAAAAGACCGACTACCTATGCCGATGAATATGATATGGGTGAATTTCTTTACAGGCTCCATTTTCTGGCTCAGCTGAATCAGGTCCCTATCCGTCTGGGTGCCCCATTCGGATATCTGCTGGCAGGGATTGTTTCCTTCATGTTTCTTTTTGCCCTGATCACCGGACTTTTGCTTCATTGGGAAAAGATCAGGACTAATTTCTTTCTCTTCAGGCCCTGGAGTAAATGGAAAACCGTCTGGACAGACCTGCATACCGTATTGGGTGTAATAGGCTTTCCGTTCCAGTTTGTCTATGCAGTAACCGGGATTGTACTCATTGCCAACTTTGGCCTGATCGTCCCGTTCAGCAATCTGTTATACGGGGGAAGTCAGGAACAGCTTTATGAAAATCTGCGATACAGTTATAAACTCAAATCTGAGTATTCCTATACGCCGATAAAGCAGCAGTTTGACATGAACGCCACGCTTGGCAAATGGCAGGCACAATGGGATAACAGCCGGATTTCAAGAATTTTCATCCGCAATTTCCAGGACCAGCAGATGGAAATAGGCATAGAAGCCAAACCTGCTCCTAAAACGGCTTTTGCCGGATCAGGGTTTGTCAGGGAGGAAGTTGCCACAGGAAAAATACTGGAATTAAAATCACCCGATCATCAGGCGACCTATACAGATAAGGTAAAAAGCCTGATTTTCCATCTGCATTTTGGTGATTTCGGAGGGCTGCCGTTACAGATTATCTTTTTCATCCTGGGACTGACGGGCTGTGTGGTGATTTTATCAGGTATCATGATATGGCTTGTGGCGAGGGACAAGACGCATATACCGGCTTATAAACGAAAATTTAATTTCCGGGCGAGCAATGTGTTTCTTTCGGCTTGCCTGAGTATGTTACCCGTTACTGCTTTTACTTTTATAATGGTAAAACTATTACCGGTTATCAACCAGAGTGTTATCTACCAGGTATATTTTTACAGCTGGCTGGCAGTAGCCGTTTATTTTATCGTACGCCGTAACCTTCCCTTAATAAACCGGCAGGCATTGCTGTTGTCGGGCGTACTCTGCCTTTTCGTGCCCATAACTAACGGAATATCAACAGGCCTCTGGATGTGGGTTACCTGGCAACAGGGAGCAGTGGATATTTTTCTGATAGACGCTTTATTTCTGACCCTCGCTGCCGGCTGTGCATTCGCCTTCCGGAAAGTCAGGCAACAGGCACAGCCATTTATCGTACTGAAGGGTATATAATAATAGTAACGGGGGTTCGTAATAAGGTTATCATCTGAATGGTATCACCTTTTCAGGATTTTATGAGCGTTATCTTCTTGCTGTTTCCATAAGCATTCCACTTTCTATAGTCATGCCACCATTTCGTGGTTATTTTTAAGCCGAAGGACTGTCAGGATGATAGAAAGCAGGACAGTATACCCGTTCATTTAAGTGCGAAGCGGTGATCTGATCCTAAATCCGGACTGAGGTTCAATAAAATATCTATCCGGTTATTCCAATGACACCGTTTGAGTTACGATATCACCGTGAAAAGTGGTCTCCGGCGTCGCTTCGGAGACCACTTTTCTGAGCACGCTTTATTTCCCGTTACGGATACAGCAGATATTTTTTCCGCATTTCTTTATACTGCGACAGGCCAGGCTCCCAGGTTTTTCTGATTTCATCTGCTGATTTGCCGGCAATTACCTGTTTTTTAAATTCATAATCGCCTGCCAGAAAATCAATACTGCCCATCTGCTTGCTCAGGCTCCGGTCAAAGAACTTTTCCTTTTCGGGGAATGCCTTATAGAGATCAATCAGCCAGTCAATGTTAATCTGTTTTCTGGCCTTTAATTCACTGATATCGTAATTTCTCAGGTCAATACCATAGCATTGCTGATTCATATATAACGGACTTTCACTCATCCCTGGGATACTGACGGGCGTAAAAGAAAATGCAAACTTACCTTTCAGTAAGGGGCTTCCCAGAATGGTAAACGGATATTGCGTCCCGCGGCCATGATTGAGGTAGGTTCCTTCAAAGAGACAGGTAGACGGATAAAGCATAATACTTTGCTGCGTATTCAGATTGGGTGACGGTGCCACCGGCAGCGTATATTCCATATCATGGTTATAATTTTTAACCGGAATGATCTTCAGCTTACATTGCCTTTTTTCGGATAGCCAGCCCTCACCGTTGATCATCTGTGCAAACTCTGCGATCGTCATACCATGAGCGATAGGAACAGGAAACTGCCCTATCCCTGATTTAAGGCGCATATCCAGAATAGGCCCGTCCACCAGGTAGCCATTGGGATTGGGGCGGTCCAGAATTATTAATTCCTTGTTATGCTCCGCACAGGCATCCATCACCTCACGCAGCACATTGATATAGGTATAGAACCGGCAACCTACATCCTGAATATCAAAAATCATAATATCAACATCAGCCAGATCTTCAGCGGATGGTTTCTTCTTTTTACCGTATAAGGAAATGATTCTGATACCCGTTGCGGGATCTTTTTCATCGCTGACGGCAGTTCCGTTGCTGGCATTTCCCCTGAAACCATGCTCAGGCCCGAACACCTTTACAATATTAATTCCTCTCGTAAGAAGGCTGTCTACCAGATGCCTGGTACCGATTATCGTTGTCGGATTCGCCAGTAGACCTACCCGCTTCTTTTCCAGAAAGGGCAGATAAGCCTGGGTCTGATCTGCACCGGTAACAATCCGGTCAGATACCACCTTTTGCGAAGTCAGTACCTTTTCCTGCTTCTGATTTGCTGAAAGCGGGGCCGCCACGAATAATGACGCCACCAACAGCCATCCGGAGATTTTTTTCATAAATGTGTATTTGCGTGTTTGCATTAGTTTCAGTGATATTGCTTAAACGCTGGACTCTGCTATTTCTTTTTCTGCGGGAACGGATAATCCGTTTTATAAAGTACATTTCCGTCAGATTCGCGAAGATAAGTAGAAAAACCACGATGACCTTCCGTCAGTTCAATAATGCGCGCACCGTTTTTATTCCGCTGATACGTATTGGCACTGCCCGACCAGCAACCATAAGCCAGGGCTATTCCATAATAATCGACCAGATAATCATTCACATGGTCATGGCCAACGAAGGTTCCCAGTACGTCACCGGCCTGTAACATAGCAGCAAACATACCTGTATTAATAGCCGGTGGACACTCCTTTTCATACCGGATACCCAGCCGCTTGTTTTTCATATCATCAAAGGCGGTGGTATATTCGGGAAGAGGAATGTGGAAAAAGGCAAGCGCGGCCAATGTATCCGCTCCGGGCTGTTTGTATTGTGCGCTTGCTTTACTGAACCAGTCCACCTGGTTCTGACTGAACCAGCCGTAACCTTTGACTTTAGGGTTGGTCGAATAGGCGTGCGAATCCATAATATACAGTACCGCTCCGGCTTTTCCGTTTTTCCCTGTGATGGGTACTGCGGCATTCAGATAACCGTCTACCTGATCGGTTTTGGCTTTATTATTTACCAGCAGTTTTTTGGCAGCCACATAATCAGCCACTTCATGCCGTTTCATTTCACTTTCGTCGTCATGGTTCCCGAAAGTGACCATATAAGGGATATTCCGGCTGATCACCACATCCAGCACTTCATCCCATCCTTTTTTGGTGGGCGCACTGACCACAATATCGCCCGTAAATACTACCAGATCCGGCTTTTCAGTGTCAAGGGTTGCCTCCATCATCGTCACCGAATGCTGAGAAGGTTCAGCCCCTGCTTTATAATGGATATCCGTAAACTGAACGATTTTGAACTTGCCCTGAGTATTGAATCTGAGCTGCTGTGCAGAAAGAGTAGTAAGAGAAAGGGTAACTAACAATGCCAGAGGCAGAAAAAATCTCATCATTTTCAAGTATTAAAAAGGTTATTAAATCACGATCAAATTTAATACCATTCTGATCTCAAATCAGCCTATACAGCCTTATTAAATTTTTGTAAAATCAGTATTTCACTTTTATATCCAGATTATCCCATATCCGGAAAGCCTCCAATGCCTCATCAGGTAATAACCGGATCGCCTCCAGTCGCCTTTCGTCCGGACTAAGCCCTATCTCTTTATAAATAAACGAGTCATCAAAACCGGCATCCGAGGCATCTGTTTTTGAATTGCCATAATACATCTTCCCGATCCTGGCCCAGTAAATAGCGCCCAGGCACATGGGGCAGGGTTCGCAGGAGGTATAAATCTCACATCCCGACAAGTCAAAGGTTCCGAGTTTCTGTGCCGCGTTACGGATAGCTGTTATTTCAGCATGTGCGGTAGGGTCTGTATCGGTGGTTACGCAGTTAACGCCCGTAGCAACGATGACACCCTCTTTCACGATAACAGCACCAAAAGGTCCGCATCCCTTTTTCACATTTTCTACAGACAGCGCTATGGCCATCTGCATCAGTTCTTCTTCAGCTGTCTTCATAAATATCCTGATAAGTATGAACAAATAGTACCAATATACTGATTTCTACCTGAAAATTTACATTTCAGCACAAACATTAACCTGCTCAGCTCCCTTTGTAAAAATTCAGGCCAGCTGCTTGTATCTTTTTTGATACTTAGTACCTTTAAGACAAACTATACGGTGCTACATGGAACTAATGGATTTTTTCAGAAAAGGAATAAAATTTTCTCCGGAAATTGAGAAAGAACTGAACTACTCCTTTAAACGTGAACATTTTCATAAAGGCCACCATCTGCTGTTACCGTACAATGAATCACAGAAAATCATTTTTATAGAAAAAGGGCTGATCAGGAGCTATTATATCAAAGACGATAAGGATATTACCCATCATTTTTTCCCGGAAGATACCTTTAACCTTCCTTTAGAGAGTATTTTTTATAAACGTCCGTCTCCATACGGGTGGGAAGCACTGGAAGAAACAACCGTCAGGTGTATTCAATATCAGGATTTTGAGCCGTATATGCTGAAAATCCCCGGGTTTGAAGGGTTTATACGCGAGTTGCTTATTGAGATGATCAAAGTATTTTCAGACCGGTTGTATGCGATTCAGTTTCAGACTGCTCAGGATCGCTATACTTCCCTGATCAGCAAGCACCCGGATATCCTGAAGCGTGCTCCCCTGGGGCATATAGCCTCCTATTTAGGAATTACGCAACAGACCCTGAGTGTTATCAGAGCAAAGAAAAACTGAGTAAATTGATTGTAAAAAAGATGCATAGTAAAAGGAGATACCATTCACCCATTAAAATGCCGGTAACCGGGCAAAAATAATTTCTCACTGTATTCTAAATTATACGTTATGAAACTGGAAGAATGGCTCTACGCAATCAGCGATGCAGAAACACCTGACAACTCTATCATCGCTTATCATTTTGGCCTGTTTGAAAACCTGGAAGGTTCTGCTACGCTATACCTGGTCGGATCGGCGGTTTTTCATGAGGGTGATGATGACTGGATTGCCAATGTTGACTTTGAACCCCAGGATAATTATCATACGATCGTTGAAATCGGTTTCGAAGGTTTGCCCTGGGACGAGATTCTGGAAAAAGTCCGGATCAAACTCACCGAATTCACCGGAACCGACAAGTTCAGACACTCTTTCTTCAGTAACGCTCAGGCCATAACGCTCGGCTTTGATGAAGGTGACCTGATCAGAATAATATAAATAAACCCTGAACAGAGGTTCCTCATTCTGTCAGTAACCATCCGGTATAACCCCATAAGATGATCTTGCTCATCTCTTATTAAAGTTTAGACAAAATCTAAACATTAAGTCAATTATAGCTTATCTTTGCACCTGAATTCAGCCGGGATTTCATTGATAACATTTAAAAAGCTATAATGAAAAAAGTACTATATCTTATCTTTTCCTCAGCGTTTTTCTTCAGTTGCAGCGATCAGAAAACACAACTGGAGCAGCAGGTGGTCGAAAATTATGCAAATATGGTGTATGCCAACTACGAAGACGCGGCTCTCAGAGCCAGAGACCTTCAGGCAAAAATTGACGCTTTCGTTGCCAATCCCTCGGAAGAAGGCTTTACTGCCGCCAGACAGGCATGGTTAGACGCCCGCCCTGCCTATTCCCAAACGGAGGCATTCCGCTTTTACAGTGGCCCGATCGACGATGAAGACGGCCTGGAACCCTATATCAATTCATGGCCGCTGGATGAAAACTTTATTGACTATGTCTATGATCCCAATGCCGGAAAAATACTAATGACCGGTATTATAAACGAGCCTGATAAATTTCCGGATATCACTGCTGATGTGCTTCTGAAAGAAAATGAAATTCATGGAGAGGCTGATGTAAAAGTGGGGTATCACGCCATTGAATTTTTACTGTGGGGACAGGATCTTTCTGACGATGGCCCGGGTAACCGTTCTTTTACTGATTATACCACAGCCACCAACGCTGATCGCCGCAAAACATATCTGAAAGTAGTGACGGATCTGCTGGCAGAACATCTTGAAACCTTAAAAGACCTGTGGGAGCCCGGTAGCACATACAGAACCGAATTTGTCAAAAAAGAAAACAGCAGAAACGCTCTGAATAACATCCTTTCTGGCATCGGTAAACTGAGCAAAGGTGAACTGGCCGGAGAAAGAATGACCGTTGCCCTTGAGAATAAGGATCAGGAAGACGAGCATTCGTGTTTTTCGGATAACACACATAATGATATCATATACAATGAAGTAGGCATGCTGAATGTCTATCTGGGGAAATATACCCGTATTGACGGAACGGTGATTGAAGGACCCGGCTTCGACGATCTGGTTGCGGCTTATGATCCTGCGGTTGCAGAGAGCATTACCGCCGCTTTTGAAAATGCGCTGAAAGCTTGTAAGGAAATTCCGGCACCGTTTGACCAGGCCATTATTCATCATACGGATAAAGTACAGGCAGCTATCCGGGCACTGAGAAAACAATCGGATGAAGTACAGAATATTGCATCAACGATTGGACTGACCCTCGTGATTCCGGAAACAAATGAATAAAAATCTGTCTGTAAAGTAGCCCTTTCCAGACTATAATAAGAAGGAATTCCGGTATTGCAGCCGGTATTCTGTGAATGTTAAAATGTTACATAAGTTCCTTAACATAATCAGTATTCTGACCGTCTTTCTTCTGACGACACTGGCTTGCCGGAATATGCAGTCGGATACGGAAGATGCTGAAGAAGAATACAGCGGAGGTACAGCCGCTACTGTATTTATTAAATCTGCTGATGCCCTCGGGCAGCCGCTTTCCGGCCTGACCCATGAAGAAATCAGACAGTTTCAGATCGGTAATTCACTCAACCGTAATAACTGGGTGGCGGCACCTGCCTCGGCTTCCGCCCGTGACGGGCTGGGCCCGCTCTTCAATGCGACGGCCTGTGCAAGCTGCCATGTGAGGGATGGTAAAGGAAATCCTTTTAATTCAGCTGATCAGCCTACTCAATCCCTGTTGTTTCGTCTTTCCGTTCCGGGCAAAAACGAGCACGGCGGACCCGTTGCTGATCCGGTATACGGGACGCAATTTGCTCATCAGTCCATTCTGGATGCCAGACCGGAGGGAAATGTAAGTGTAACTTTTGAAGAAATTTCCGGAACATACCCTGACGGCACACCTTACAGTCTCCGGAAGCCGGCTTTCCTTTTTTCGGATCTTAATTACGGAGACATGCATCCTGAGCTGATGGTTTCTCCCAGGTTGGCTCCGCCCATGGCCGGGATGGGGCTTCTGGAAGCATTAGATGACGAAACCATCCTGGCTAAGGCTGATCCTGATGATGCCGATAACGATGGGATTTCGGGCCGTCCCAACTATGTCTGGGATGTCAGAAAACAGAAAAAAGTACTCGGAAAATTCGGCTGGAAAGCCAATGAGCCTACAGTAGAACAACAAACTGCCGGAGCTTTTTCAGGAGATATGGGCATTACTTCCGCGATTTTCCCCGAAGAAAACCTGTCGCCCGTACAGGCAAAGCTGATGGCACATATTCCTAATGGCGGCACACCCGAACTGGATGATCAGGGGCTGGAGGATGTTGTCTTTTATATCAAAACGCTGGCCACGCCTGCCCGTCGCAACTGGCAGGAAAAAGAGGTAAAACAAGGGAAAATGCTTTTTATAAAAGCAGGTTGTGAAAGTTGCCACACGTCAAAAATGACCACTTCTGCGAATGCCGAACCCCGCTATCTGGCCAATCAGGTGATACGCCCTTATTCTGATCTGTTACTACACGATATGGGAGAGGGACTGGCAGATCATCGTCCTGACTTTGAAGCCACAGGCAGAGAATGGAGAACCGCCCCCCTCTGGAGTATGGGGCTGCAAAGAACGGTCAGTAAGCATACCCATTATCTTCATGACGGACGGGCCCGTAATGCCGAGGAGGCTGTTTTGTGGCACGGTGGTGAAGCAGAAAAGGCTAAACAATCATTTATGCAAATGAATAAAACGGAAAGGGAAGCCCTGTTAAAGTTTCTTGATTCGTTGTAGGAATCTTTATATATCATTGAGTATTACGATATTTGAAAATGAAAGTAATCATCCGCTCAGGTAAATTTTCACGGTTCATCAATACAGCCAGTACATTTTTGCCGATGCTTTTATGCATCGCATTACTTACTTCATCCTGTGGGGGAGGTAAAAATGAAATCAATAATACCGACCGGAAAACGGTGCTGACCAACACCGCTGAAAAGGCTGTTATCCCGGCATTCAAAGACTTTCAGAACAAAGCGGAAATATTAGAAAAAGCCGTGCTTGCTTTCAGCGAAACCCCTGATGCATCGCATTTAGAAGAGGCGAGGCAAAAATGGACAGAAGCTGCTGTTTCCTGGAAAAAAGCTTCCGTTTTCAGTCAGGGGCCGGTAGAAGACATGTTCCTTTCCGGAGCCATTGATTACGTAAGCGTTCATTACCCTAATATTGAAAAAGCCATTACAGAAGGCAAGGACATAGATAACGCTTATATTACATCCAGGGGCAGCAGCCTTAAAGGATTAAAAGCCATCGAATACCTGTTGTTCGGGGATGGCTCGCAGCCCGACAAGATATTGGCAACATTTTCAGGCAAAACCGGCTCACAGCGGATCATGTACCTCTCAGCACTTGCTGAAAACATCAGGATCAGCGCCGGCAGTATTATCGAAGCCTGGTTACCTGAAAAAGGGAACTATACCGCTGAATTTGAAAAAGCAGATGGCCGCGAAGCCGGTGCTTCATTAGGGGTGCTGATCAATAAGCTGGTTTCGCAGGTAAATCAACTCAAGGATGAGCGGGTGGGTGCCCCGGCCGGAAACCGTAATAACGGAGAACCCCAGCCCGAACTCGTCGAGGCCATCCCAAGCGGACAATCGTTATCGTTGCTGCGAAGTGAAATCCAGGGATTTGAAAGCCTTTTTACGGCTAACAATACAGGTGGTATCGATCAGTTGCTGGACAAGCTGGAAGCTAAGGCCGGTGGTGAACCTCTCAGCGGGAAAATCAAAGATCAGTTTGCAAAAATCTATAGCCGGATTGACGCCATTGATCAGCCTCTGCAGGTTGCCGTTTTTGAAGATAAGGAAAAAGTCGGTCAGCTATTCACCGATTTAAAACAGCTTCAGGTTCTCCTGGAAGTTGATGTAGTTAATAACCTGGGTATTCTGCTTACGTTCAGCGACAGTGACGGCGATTAGGCAGAAGCATTATTTCATTTCAAATTCTATACGATCAAGATGAAAAACATAGTCAAAGCATTCTTCATAAGTACGGTTTCAGGCCTGATGTTTGCCTGCGGAAGCGGCGAGCAGGGCCAGGAAGTAAATGTATATACTCACCGTCACTATGAAGCTGACGGTAAATTATATGAGAAATTTACCGAAGAAACCGGCATTAAGGTCAATGTAGTGAACGCGAATGCAGATGAACTCATTCAAAGACTGGAAGCAGAAGGAACCAATTCCCCCGCCGATGTGCTGATCACTGTAGACGGCGGACGCCTGAACCGTGCTCAGGAAAAAGGATTACTGCAACCGGTCAGGTCTGCTGTACTGGAAACGAATGTCCCTTCCCAGTTCCGTGAACCGGATGGTTATTGGTTCGGGGTCACCTATCGCGCCAGAATTATTGCCTACTCCAAAGAACGCGTGCAACCCGGCGAAATTAACAACTATGAAGACCTGGCCGATCCGAAATGGAAAGGGCGTATCCTGGTCCGCTCTTCCGAACACATATACAATCAGTCGTTGCTTGCTTCTGTTTTACTGGCCAGCGGAGAAGAAAAAGCCCTGGAATGGGCCAAAGGAATTGTAGCGAATCTGGCACGCAATCCAAAAGGAAGTGACCGTGATCAGGTGAAAGCGGTAGCTGCCGGTGAAGGTGATGTGGCAATTGTGAATACGTATTATATTGGTTTAATGCTGAACGGAGAAAGTGCAGAAGAGAAAAAGGCAGCGGAAGGTATACAGATCGTGTATCCGAATCAGGATAACCGGGGAACACATATTAACGTAAGTGCGGTAGCCCTTACCAAACATGCGCCCAACAGGGAAAATGCCATTAAATTTCTCGAATTCATGTCAGGCAACCATGCGCAGGAAATTCTTGCCCAGACCAACTATGAATATCCTGTTAACCCGGAAGTACCCATGGCAGGACTGCTTCAGAGCTGGGGTCAATTTAAAAAAGATTCCGTTAACTTATCTTTGCTCGGCAAATACAACGACCAGGCCGTGAAGATCATGGATCAGGCAGGCTGGAAATAAGAGTCAGATGACAGGTAATCAGATTAACAGGAAGCGGTTTTACTGGTGGAATAACTGGGCAGGCATAGCCTGTCTGGTATTGTTACTGGTCGCCACACCGATTCTCACCATTGTTTTTAAGTTATTCGATACTCCCGGTTCACACTGGGAGTATATTTCTTCAAGAATATATTCTGTATACCTGTCGGGCACGCTGCTGATTTTGCTGGGTGTTGCCGCTTGTACATTTATTGTAGGTGTCGGGATGGCATGGCTGGTATCGGCCTATGATTTTCCCGGGAGGAAAGAGCTGGAATGGCTCCTGATTCTGCCGCTGGCATTTCCTTCCTATATGATGGCCTATGCCTATGTAGGAATCCTGGAATACACCGGCCCTGTACATACCTTTATCCGTGAAGTGACCGGGCTGAAAATCACTGGTCCGCTGATTGACATCATGAATACGCCCGGAGCTGTTTTCGTATTTACCATGAGCCTTTTCCCTTATATCTATGTGGTCTGCCGGACTTCCTTCATTTCCCGTTCACGGGAAGTTCAGGAAGCGGCACATCTGCTGGGCAGCACTCACCTCCGTACCTTCTTCCGGATTGCCCTGCCGATGGCGCGTCCGGCCATTGCTGGTGGTATTGCACTGGCCTCCATGGAAGTATTGAACGATTATGGCACAATCAAATATTTCGGGCTGGATACCTTTACAACGGGTATTTTCCGCGCCTGGTTTTCGTTTGGTGACCTGAACACAGGTATCAGACTGGCCGCCATTCTGACGCTTATCGTGATGCTGCTGATATGGCTAGAACACCGGAGCCGCGGAAACCGTGGCTGGGTAACCCGCAGTACCAGCTCATCTCCTCCGCTGCGCACCACGCTGAAGGGCCCCGGCCTGGCGCTGGGTATTTTTTCAGGCGTATCGGTACTTTGTATCAGCTTTATTTTTCCGCTTGCACAGCTCATTTACTGGGTTGTACTGACTGCCCATAAAATCATCAATCATGAATTCTGGATGCTGGTTTTGCGCAGTTTTATGCTGGCCAGCTTTACATCCATGCTCATCGTGATACTGGCCACCGTATTACTCTATGCATTACGGTTAAGTACTTTCGGATGGATCCGATATGTGACCGGTATCGCTTCCCTGGGATATGCTATTCCCGGCGCAGTAATCGCAGTAGGTGTGATGTCACCGACGATCGGATTTGACAAGTGGCTGCTCAGTATCAATGGCGGCACCGGAGGATTGCTCCTTTCGTCAACCATCTTTATGCTGATATTTGCCTATTGTGTCAGATTCATGGCGGTAGGCTATAATGCGATTGACGCGGGCTTTCAGAAAACCGGCAAGCATGTAAACGAAGCAGCCCGGACACTGGGAAGCAATTCATGGAACACCTTATGGAAAGTGGATCTGCCGATGATCAGAAACAGCCTTGCTGCCGGATTATTACTGACCTTTGTCGATGTAATCAAAGAATTGCCTCTGACACTTATTCTGAGGCCGTTTAACTTCCATACGCTGGCCACCAAAGCTTTTGATATGGCTACCAATGAACAGGTGCCCGAAGCGGCCAATGCTTCATTAATTGTTATTTTAACCGGTGTCATTCCTATTATTCTACTGAACAGAATTATCCGTAACAGAGCCTGAAAATGCATATCCTGGAACTTCAACATATCAACAAAAAATACAAAGGCAATGATTACCTGGCCATTGACGATGTATCCTTTCAGCTGAAGAAGGGAGATATTCTGGCTCTGGTCGGTGAAAGTGGTTCCGGAAAAACCACCTTACTGAGAATGATCGCCGGACTCGAACACCCGGATGCGGGTGTGATTCTGCTGAACGGTGCTGAAATTGTGAAGGGGAAAAAGGCGGTTCCTGCCAATGAGCGGAATATCGGCCTGGTGTTTCAGGATTACGCACTCTTCCCCCACATGACAATCGCTGAAAACGTAGGGTTTGGTTTGCGGGGATTTTCAAAGGAAGAAAAGAATACGATCATCCGTGAAACCATTGCCCTGACCGGACTGACCGAAGATCTCAATAAATATCCGCATCAATTGTCGGGCGGCCAGCAGCAGCGTGTGGCACTGGCAAGGGCACTGGCGCCCCGGCCAGACATACTCCTGCTCGACGAACCCTTCAGTAACCTCGATACCATCCTGCGCGATCAGGTAAGGGAAGAAGTGCAGCAGATTATTAAAAAAGCAGGTATTACGGCCATCCTTGTAACTCACGATACCAAAGACGCCCTTTGTACCGCTGATACCATCGCTGTTCTTTCCAACGGAAAATTATTGCAGTATGATACCCCTGAAAATATTTACGAAGCTCCCTTTTCGGATTATGTAGCGCATTTGTTCGGAAAGTTCAACTGTCTGGACTCCACAGCTTTACCCACTGGTTTTCAGACCGTTTTCGGGCTTATTCCCTGCCAGGATTGTGACAAAACACATCAGACAGCACGCATTTTCTGTCGTCCGGAATACATTCAAACCCACCCTGACGCCCCTACTGACTTACCGGTCCTGAAAGGAACCGTGGAAAAGTTGTGGTACCTGGGTGATTTTCTGCGGGTTAATATTTCGGTTGAAAACCATGACGGAAAACATGAAATGGTAATCCATATTCCACCCGGAACGGATGTAAAAATGGGGTCGATTATCCATTTTACCATCCGTAAATACAAGACCGTCGATTTCTGAAAAAAACCTGTAAATGGAAGCACTGGATGACAAAAGTGCTGTCATAATTGATAATTGGAAAATGAGCGACCTGACAACAAACACTGAAGGATTTATACCAAAACACGGTGGTTATCAAAAACTGATAACCTACCAAAAAGCCGAAATCATATATGACGGCACGGTATATTTTACAAAACGCTTTTTTACAAAATACGACAGAACCATTGACCAGATGGTACAAGCAGCACGTAGTGGTAAACAAAATATTGCAGAAGCAAGTATGGCTTCGGCTACCTCAAAAGAAACCGAAATAAAACTGACTAACGTAGCCCGCGCTTCTTTGGAAGAACTTTTAATTGATTACAAAGATTTTTTGAGAACCAATAAACTTCCTTTATGGGATAAGGAACACAAGTTAACCGTGCGACTTAGGGAGTTAAACAAAATACCAAACGCCACTTATGAAACTTTTAAAAAAGCTATTGAAAACGAAAGCCCTGAAATTTGTGCCAATGCAATGATAGGTTTAATAATACTCACCACTTATCTGTTAAGCAAACAATTACAATCACTTGAACAAGCATTTTTAAAAGAAGGCGGCCTGCGAGAGCGAATGACCAAAGCAAGAATTGAAAGTAGAAACAAAAAATGATTATCGCTGAATATCTAAGGACAAGCAGGACAATTAAGGACACAAACTGATGTCCTGCTTGTCCTTGAAGTCCTTAAAATGAGAAGCAAAAAATGCAACAACAGTGGCAAATAAAAAAATGGGGACATTGCTCACAGGTCGGTTAATGTAAGTATTTCCGTAACTATATAAATTACAGTAAACAAAGCTGAGTTTATTCAGGTGCAGGAAAGAATTTTACTAACCCTTTCCGCAGAAACGGGAAAAGGTCATTTCAACAAATCCGGTTTTCAGAACATTAGAATTACCCTGTGTCTGTCTTGTTCATGAGTGGGGTACTTTTTACATTCATTTCATGAAAAACATATTTCTTTTTATTGGTTTGCTGGGATGCTCCGGGGCTGTCGCACAAAACCGCAACCCGTATGTTCAACTGGTTCCCGGCTCGGAAGGTTCGCCCCATAACCGGCTTGAGCTCACCTCCGATATTGATACAACCTGGCAAAAGTGGCAGGAGCGCGGTTATAACTTTGGCCTGAACCCGAAAATAACACCTATGCACATAAACGTCGGCGGAATCCTGAGTACAAACTATATGTTGCAGGTGCGGGGAAACTCCAATGAACGGAATTATAAGCGCTGGGGTTTTCATGTATTTGAAGGCTATGCCATGGATGATAAATCACGGATTACCATGCTGGTCAATAAGCACGTAGAGGAAGTAAAACCGGTTGCGGAGCTATATTATTACGGAACGGTATACAATCATTCGGAAGCCGCGTACAACTGGTTCAGGATCGGATCGGATGTCAGACAGCACTCCTTTATGTTCAGCCGTGATAAGGCCATTTTTTACGGTTCCCTCAAAATGACCAATGCTTTTACACTGGGTAATATCGGAAAAGAGGATTTACTCAGTACCCAACCCGACAAAGATGCAGAAACCAACTATGGGGAGGACGCCCGTCACGTGAACTTCAGAGAACTGAAAGAGAGCGGCAACGGCACCATGTTCTATGATAAAGACCGAAACATCGTCGTTATCAAAGTAGACGGAAAATGGATGAAACTGGTGGTGGAAGCACTGCCGGAAGGTACTTCATACCCCTTTGATTAGTCAGAAAGCAAATATCAGTTAACAACCCTATAATCTTAAACAATACCTCATTTACCTCTCATTATTATGATATCATCTTCCTGGGAAATTGTTCTGAACCATACCAGTGAACTCGGTGAAGGTCCCGTCTGGGATTCTGTCAGTAAAAGAATTATCTGGCTGGATATAATCGCCGGTGAAATCCATTCGTATTATCCCGAAGAACAAAAACATACCACGCTCAAAACCGGTCAGATGATCGGCGCGGCCGTCCTGCGGCAGTCAGGCGGGCTCATGGGTGCTTTGCATCATGGGATTTATGAAATTAACGAAACCACAGGAACTCTAACGCTACTGAAAGACCCGGAAAGCCATCTGCCCGGAAACCGCTTTAATGATGGAAAATGTGATCCGCAGGGGAGATTCTGGGCCGGGACCATGTCAATTGACGAAAGTCTTGTGGCCGGTAACCTGTACCGTATAGACCCGGATGGTCATATTGAGCATTTTGAAAGTAACATCGGCTGCTCAAACGGACTGGCGTGGAGCCCTGACCAGCAAACCATGTACTATATCGATTCACCCACACGTCAGGTATATGCTTATGATTTTGAAAAAGAAACGGGTCATATAAGCCATAAAAGGGTGGCCGTTACCATTCCGGAAGGGACGGGTTATCCTGACGGTATGACCATTGATACGGAAGGTATGCTGTGGATCGCTTTATGGGACGGATGGGGTATCGCACGATATAACCCTGAAAACGGAGAATTATTACAAAAGTTTGATTTGCCGGCAGCACGGATTACCTCCTGTGCATTTGGCGGAGACACCCTGAATGACTTATATGTAACTTCTGCCTATACACGGCTTGATGCCGCCGAAAAAGAAAAACAACCCCTGGCCGGAAGTCTTTTTGTGATTAAAAACCTGCCTGTAAAAGGGTACGATTCTGATCGGTTCGGAGGGTAAGCCTGAGAATAATGGAAGGAAAGGGTAAATTAAAATAATACAATTATCAAATTTCATATTAAGGTATAAAAACACGATATTTGTATAATTTCCCTTATGAAAGGATTTTAACCTTTCTGTTTTTTTCTGATCTGTTTTAAATACAAATGGCCGATACACATCCGATTCGCAGTATTTTATTCAATAAATGTCCCCGGTGCGGGAAAGGTAATTTTTTCATTACCAATTCTTCCTATACCAGGAATTTTGATAAAATGCATAAGCACTGTCCGCACTGCAATGAAAATCTGGTGCCCGAGCCGGGATTTTACCAGGGTGCACTTTATATGAGCTACGCGTATTACGTGGCTTTCATGGTGATCTATTTTCTGCTGTTTGCCACCTTCCTTTCGGATTATTACAATTATTTCCTGATCAGTATTATTCCGATATTCATTCTTCTGACACCCTTTATTTACAGGCTGGCACGCAGGTCGTGGTTCACCATTTTTATGAAGAAAAACCAGAAATAATACATTAGATTTTATAAATACGATACACTTAAGGGAACCGGTCAACAGGTTCCCTTAAAATCTCCGTTTTTTATGCGCCTTTCTTACCTCTCCGCACACAATAACCATTTCGCTTCATAACATCAAAACTGTGAATATCAATTCATTAAACATAAAAATATGAAATGTGTTCATGATGATAAAACTATTGCTTGTCATCTGTAAATCCTGTATATTCCCATCACAAAGCGGCCGTTTCAGGCTAAAAATAACCACGAAGCGGTGAAAATATTATAGAAACAAAGGGAGAAGATAACACCCGCAAAATCCTGAAACGGTGATATTTTGAAGAGCCTGAAAATACCCCCGATTCCAGTCACTGAAATACTTTAACCACCAACGTTATGGAAATAGCTGTTTTATTATTTGAAGACTTTGAAACACTGGATGTCTTTGGTCCGGTTGAAATCTTTGGCAGGCTTCGGGACCATTATTCTGTCAGATTTTACTCGCAGGAAGGCGGATTGATAAAAAACCTTCATGGCATTTCCATCTTAACCGAAAAGTTAGGTTCTGTTCAGGGTAATATAGATATTTTCCTGATTCCCGGTGGGCCCGGAACTCGTAAGGAAGTCAAAAACCCTTTATTAATCGATCTGATCAGACAGGTATCTGCCAGAAGTACGTTCGTACATACCGTTTGTACCGGAAGTGCTTTACTCGCTAAAACAGGGTTGCTGGACGGGAAAAAAGCAACTTCCAACAAAAGGGCATTTGGTTGGGTGATAACCCAGGGTAAAGATGTAAAATGGGATAAACAGGCTCGCTGGGTAGTGGATGGCAACTATTACACGTCTTCGGGAGTGAGTGCCGGGATGGATATGGCATTAGGTTTTCTGGCCGACCGCCACGGCATAGAGTTTGCCAGAAATACCGCCTTTGAAATTGAATATAACTGGATAGAGGATAAGGAAAATGATTCATTTAAAGCAGAATGATATTCGTGCGAAAGCCTTTAGATCAGGCTAAAATGAATATAAAATACCTCTCCCCTTATTCTTTATCCCACTGCTCTGCGTTTTTTATCCCCCATTTCCGGGCATTAAAAACAGGGTTTTTCCCCTGAACTCTCTGTTCGTGATAATCTTTGAGACATTGCATTGCTGGTTTTCTTAACAGAAAAATCGCAATCAGGTTAAGCCAGGCCATAGCCCCTACCCCGATATCCCCCATCGCCCACGCCAGCTCAGCTGACTTCACCGATCCGTAAAAAGTAGCAATCAGTATCACAATTCTGAGTAGTTGTACATTCCAGAATTTCCCGCCGACTTTCTGTTTCAGATAACTGAAGTTCGTTTCTCCGATATAGTAATAAGCCATAATAGTGGTAAAGGCGAAGAAGAATAAGGAAAGCGCTACAAAACCAGCTCCCAAAGACGGGAAATGGGCATTAACAGCCATTTGGGTAAATTCCGCACCGATGGCCGATCCCGGAATATTTTCTACAATAAACCCACCGGCAGGATTGACCACATTATACTGGCCCGTAAACAGGATCATTAATGCTGTAGCCGTACATACAAAAAGCGTATCAATGTACACGGAAAAAGCCTGGACAATCCCCTGCTTGGCCGGGTGATCTACTTCTGCCGCCGCTGCCGCATGTGGTGCGGTGCCTTGTCCGGCTTCATTGGAATAGATCCCACGCTTTACACCCCACGCAACCGCCATACCGAATATCCCTCCAAAAGCCGGTTCCAGATCAAAAGCCGAAGCAAAAATCAATCGGAATACCGCAGGCACTTCCTGAATATTAATAAAAATAATGATAACAGCCATCAGAATATAAGCACCTGCCATAAACGGAACCACCAGTTCAGCCACTCTTCCGATCCTTTTGACACCACCGAAGATAATCAGCCCCAGCAATACCACGATAATACCTCCCGTCACCTCCACCGGAATATCAAACGCGTTATAAACACTCACTGCAATACTGTTGCTCTGCACACCCGGAAGGAACACGGTAGTACTTAACACCGTCACCACTGCAAACAAAACGGCATACCATTTTATGCCCAATCCTTTTTCAATGTAGTAGGCCGGTCCGCCTCTGAATTGTCCGCTCTCGTCAATCGTTTTGTAAATCTGTCCTAATGTAGCTTCAATAAATGCAGAAGATGCTCCCAGAAATGCAATCAGCCACATCCAGAAAACAGCCCCCGGCCCTCCCATCGCAATGGCTGTGGCCACACCGGCGATATTACCCGTTCCTACTCTTCCGGAAATAGCGATGGAAAAAGCCTGAAATGAAGAGACACCCTTATCAGAAGCTTTTCCGTCGAAAAGCAAGGTGATCATATCTTTCAGATAACGTACCTGAAGGAATTTTGTAATGAAGGAAAAATAAATACCGGCAGCCAGACAAAGAAAGATGAGCGCGTTACTCCAGATAATATCATTGATCAGATTGACTATTTCTTCCATGTTGCAGGGTAAAGGAATCAGTTGAATTTAATACGATGTCGCGAAAATAAAGAATGCTTTCGTGCAACGGGCACTTTTCTGAATATTATTTTTCACTTTCCCCTGATTTCATTATTATATTTTGCATCCAATCTGTTCTGCCTAAACAAAAAATTCAGCGGGGATCCTACTTCATATCCATTTATAATCAACAGGATATCAATGTGTTTTTATCTGTGCCTGTAGTTGAGTGTATAACTAAACTACAGTAGTTTTAGCTGTAGTTGATCATTAATTCCTGAAATAACAAAACCCTTTCCAACTATTTCAGGCCCGTCAGAGTCTCCCCTGTATATGATCAATCCTGAATCCATTATGAAAAATCAGTTTATTTTTGGAGTAGTTACTCTTTTTTTACTTGCCGGAAGCGGTTGCAGTACAAACCATCCGGGCCCGGAGATCACCGGTCCCGAGCCTGAGCCTTCTCTTAAGTTCATAGAACGGGATAGTGTTGCTACAGGAGATTACAGGGGGATTTCTGTCCATAGCACTTTGGACGATGCCTTTGCGATACTGGAAGATTACCGTGAAAAGCAAATGATTACCTATCTGGGAGCGGTGAATAACTATTTCTCTGATATTACCGATATTGAAAACCGGATCGGCTTTTTTGAATGGGTTGTACTCGATCAGAAATCTGATACAGAAAACGGTGTGCAGATTCAGCTGGAAGCCGGAGCCGTAAAGCGTTTAAGGCTGAATAAAGGTAAGGAGCTCACCCAATGGCCTGAAACAGCAGACCCAAAGATAGCCGTCCGGATAAATGATCCCTCAGATCTGCTTTACAGCAAACTCGTTGTACTCAGCAATCAACCCGAATTTTCCCGAAATTTTGAGCGTATTGTACTTACTACAAAATATGAGTATGCTATCTATGATCCGGTCAGGGCAGAGCAACCCTGGACATTTATATACTGGTCTGAATCAGAAGGCAGGATGGAACAGGTACGTTTATATTTTAAGGACAAAAAAGTACACTATTTTATCGTAGATCACTTTGAGCAGATTTAAACCCAGATAACGCGTTAGGAATGCTGACGAAATAAGCGGGGGTCGCCCTCGACTTTTGCAAACTATTCGTGATGCTCGATTGCAGGCCTATCGGGATAGGTCAAAAGAGAGCGGAAGCGAATAGGAAGCAAAATAAAATTGTAGGCCATGAGCTAATGCGGAATTTGGGTTAAATCAGACCGCTGATTTTCCTTCCTTTCCATAAAGTACTCAGATGTTTATGAGGCAGTTTCTTCATGAAACGCCTCATAACACATTTGGATCCTGATCCTATATTGCTTTCAGGATAGCACCGGAATGAAGATTCCCGGCCAGCAAACGGATACTGGTATTCTGAAACGTTTCGAGCATCTGTGTACGGAGTGCTTTGTAAGTATGGTGCATCGGACAGGGATTTAGCTCCGAGCATTGCAATAATCCAAGACCGCAACTGTAAAAAACATCGAGTCCGTCTATCACTTCCACCACTTCCAGCAGCGATTTATCAAGTTGCTGGTCGGATAAGAAAAAACCTCCGTAAGGCCCTTTGAGTGAAGTAACGATCCGGTTTTTGTTTAAAAGCTGCAATAATTTAGCGGTAAAAGCTTCCGGTGCATCAATTTCAGCGGCGATCTGCCTGACGTTCAGGCGACGGGAACTGCTGCTGTGTGCAGCCAGATAAACGACAGCCCGGATGGCATACTGACTTGATTTAGAAATCATAACTGTTTATTTTCTTGCAGAAATGACTGAAACCGTGCTGCTGCGGAAAGCCTGAATACCCATTACAAACAGCACACCAACCTTGATTACCTCAAAGATGATGTAATAAAAATGCAGTGAAGACCCTGCTACAGCCTCCCCTTTTATAACCAGTGTGGCGCGCTCATCCAAAGCCGGCAACAGCCAGAAGGTTTGCAGCATAAGCACGGTCAGTACCAGCGGGAACTGCCAGTTGCTCAGACTCAGCACTCTTTGCTTATTACTGATAAAACAAATATAGATGGCAATGGCAAAAACCCATTCAACCTTATTAAGCGCACCAAAAACAAGCCGCCCGATACCAAGACCCAGCGGCACGGTAATACCCGGAGCCTGGAATTTCAGCCAGGCTTCCATAAAACTGATGGCACAGACAAAACCCAGCCATGTGAAAACACAGGCTATAATAACAGGCTGATTATTCTTTCCGGACATCCTTAAAAAATAGGTTTTCCCGCGCTCTCACGGATATAATCCAGTTTATAACGAAACATTTCCGCCATTTTCCCGCCACGCCATTTAGCTTCATCAGCCTTTTCACCTGCAAACAGTTCATCTACAGTACTGTAAAAAATAGTCAGCCAGGTATCAAAATGCCCGCCACTGATGGGCAGCTGAATATGCGGAGGAAACGGACTGCCATGATAAGTATGCTCCTCCAGTAAAATGGTCTGCCAGAAACGATACATCTTGTCCAGATGCTCCGGCCAGCGATCACCGATCCTTTCATTAAAAACCGGCCCTATCAGTTCATTCCGGCGGACATTACCATAAAAGGTATCTACCAGCAGCTTTATATCTTCCAGTGTCTGAATATCTCTGCGTTCATTCATAGGTACTTTTCTTTATCTCCCTGCAAAATTAATGAATGAATCTTATTTAAGACATTTTTATCCGAAATAAAAAAATGATATTTATCAGCTATTCCGGAGAAATTATTTCAATTTTGAAAAAAGTAAGTTCAGCTATGTTATGTGCTATCGTACTCGTAGGAATCGGCGGTGGTATCGGCAGCATTTTCAGGTACCTCACCGCTGTTTATATTCATAAAAATCTCGCTTCCCTGTTTCCATGGGCCACTTTCGCAGCCAATATCACGGGGTGCTTTATCATTGGTATTTTACTCAGCCTGTTTGAAAAAGAGCAGCTGACCAGTCCGGATATCAAATTTCTGTTCATTACAGGTTTTTGCGGCGGCTATACCACTTTCATGACCGATAACATGACCCGTATCGAAAACGGAAACACATTTGTGGCACTGCTCAATATCGGCTTCAGTGTCATGGCGGGATTAACGGCTACCTGGCCTGGGCTATACTTTATCCGCTGAACCGTTCAGGCCAAACCGCTCTGCCAGCAACCTGTGCGATCTCAGCCTTGCCTGATGGTCGGGTGTGATGCACTGTATCATAATTTCACCGGCGTCAAAAACAGCCGCAATCTGCTGCACCCAGTCATAGAGCAGATCAGGTGTTCCGGCCATAATACGGGGAAACGATTTAGGGTCATCCAGCAGGTCAGGCTCCGGTACACCGCCCAGAAAACGGATTGCTTCTTCTTCTGTCGGAAGCATACCACTGATATCTCCGGTCCTGAGCTTATGCATCATGACCCGCACGGGTGCTGTCATCCTGACGGCCTCCTCCATAGTGGGCGCACAATAAAGGCTTAAGGACAGAATCAGCTGCGGTTTTTGTATACCGGTAAGATGGGAAGATGGTTTAAAATGGTTGAAATACGTACGGCTGATATGATAAGCCTGGTCAGGATTGATAAATCCGGCAAAGGCATATCTAAGCCCGAGCTGAGCGGCGGCAGACGCGCTCCAGGCGCTGGATCCCAGCAGCCAGAAGGGTGGGACTGAGCCGTTTTTGGCCACTTTCACCCGGTTGAACGGATGTTCCTCGTCAAAGGTATCATTCATCCACGAAGACAGTTCAGCCAGTTGCTCAGCCGAGTCTTCGGAAGTTTGTCTGAATGACCGGTTTCTTTGCAGGGCAATATCAGAGTAAACCCCGGTAGTGGCTCTCCCGATACCCATATCAATCCTCCCTGGAAACATATCCTCCAGGGTACTGAAGTTTTCAGCCACTTTATACGGACTGTAATGATTGAGCAATACAGATCCCGAACCTACTCTGATACGGTTCGTTTTGGCCGCGATAAGTGGTATCAGTACCTCAGGTGCTCTGCCGGCCATGGCCTGAGCGCCGTGATGCTCCGCCAGCCAGATGCGGGTAAAACCCCACTCTTCAGCCTTTTGAGCCATCTCAACAGAATTCAATATAGCCTGATGCCTGTCGCCCGTAACCGGTACAGGTGATAATTCTACGATAGATAATTTCAATTGACGATCCATAAATCCAAAACACTGTTTACCTTTTTATCAACAAAATTTACCACAGATTCTATCCCGTGACAGTTGATATTAACAGGCTCTGTTTACAGACCACTGATACTAAGCAGGTTGATGAATCTATTTATCAATGACTCACTAAAAACTATCGCCACAGAAGCAAAATAACAATGACATTTAATATAACTTTTAAAAAAGACTTACACAAAGAACAGACATTCGGTTTATAAAGGTATAAATCAACTTTTATAAGAATAATTTAAATGATACCTGATCCATTCTATCGTATACGGATTCTCATCTTTAATAATACTT
>JBEBXQ010000043.1:0-31482 GCA_040391535.1 Telluribacter sp.
CAACCAGAAGGGTGATATCCGCTCCCGGATAGTGGCTTTCAGCAGTAACGGTGGAGTAACATGGGACAGCACTTACTTTGATCCTGATCTCCCCGATCCCATTTGTCAGGGCAGCATTCTGAACATAGGAAAGAAAGACGGGAAAAACATCCTGGCTTTTCTGAACGCAGCAGACCAGAAACTCCGGAATAACCTTACACTGAGAATCAGTTATGATGAAGGAAAAACCTGGCCGGTGCATAAAGTGATTGCCTTTGACCCTGACAAGGAAGATTATGCAGCCTATTCTGATCTGGTAAAAATAGATGAACAGACGATCGGTATTCTTTTTGAACTGGATCATTATCAAAAAATACAGTTTGAAGTGGTCAACTGGAAAAAGATAAAATAACTATATTTGAAGAATAACTTAAATAACGTCAGTCCGGGATAAGTTTACCATCTGACATCAGGGTTTATAAGCGTTATCTTCTTCCTGTTTCTATAATTACTCCGCCACTTTGTGGTTATTTTAAGTCCGAAGGGCTGACAGAATTATAGAAAAAGAGGAAATACCCGTTCATTTAACTGCGAAGCGGTGATAGGATACAGCATCCGGACTGGTCCGGGTGACGGAAGACAGAAAACAGGGGAGAACTGCGTTATACTGAACCTCTGAAAGAATGAGATCCTCAGGTGCTGAATTTATCCCGATCTGACGTTAATCAATAAGTTGCTGTATTTTTCTTTGCAAAGTGAATTATACGGACGGTTACCCTGATAAGCTATTTTGTTATTAATCAACTACCTTGAAAACGAAGCATAAATCTTCCCTTATTCCCTATCTGCAATTAACCCGGCCGGCTAATCTTGTAACCGCACTAACCGATATACTGGCGGGTATGGCCATCGGTCAGTTTCTCTTTTCAGAATCAGCACCTTTCTGGCTTCTACCGGCAACAGTGGGCCTTTATGGCGGAGGAGTTGTCCTTAATGACGTTTTTGATGCCAGCCTGGATGCTATTGAACGTCCTGAGCGCCCTATTCCCAGTGGAAAGGTAAGTCTGAAGACGGCAGCTATTATGGGAACCGTGTTATTACTGTCGGGGATATTACTATCGGGTTTCCATACGCCGGAAAGTGCCCTTATCGCTTTTTTGATTGCGCTGACAACCATTTTATATAACCGTTTTGCCAAACATCATAAAGTAGCAGGACCGCTGGTGATGGGCCTTTGCCGTGGCGGTAATCTGTTGCTCGGCATGAGCGCAGTAACTGAATCTATGATGCAATGGTGGCCTGTTGCGCTGGTACCTGTTATTTATATTGCCGCCATTACACTCATCAGTCAGGATGAAGTACACGGCGGACAGAAACGAACCTTATTACTGGCCGGAATTTTTTATTTGTCTGTTCATCTGATACAATTGACCGTAGCCACCCGGCAGGGAAACGGCCTGTTCGCATTGCCGTTTATTCTTACCCATGCATGGCTGGTGGGCAAACCGCTGTATAATGCCTGGAAAAACCCGGTGGGACCGCTGATTGGCAAAGCCGTGAAGTCAGGTGTTATTGCCCTGATTATCATGAACGCAGCCTGGTGTGTAGCGTTCGGGTATTGGCCCCTTGCTTTGATCGTAGTCCTTCTGTTACCTGTTTCGCTATGGCTGGGTAAAATTTTTGCCGTTACCTGAAAGCAGTATTTCCCATTGCTACTATCATTTTAATATTGCAAATTTGTGTAATACAATTTCAACATAAAATCATCAAATTTCATTTATCCGGTTCCCGTTAATCCCATTATGAAACCATTGCAGCAAAATTTTCAAATCCAATATTCCTATTCCGTCTCGTTCACCCAAAACCTATTCCATCCTGACAATCACATGCTGGCTGATTTTCTGAATAATTTTGGCCTTCAGGAATCTAAAAAGAAAGCTCTTTTTGTTATCGACAGTGGATTATTACCCTTTCATCCTCAGCTTATTCAGCAGATTCAGCACTACTTTACGGAGGAACGTACTGCGGTTTCACTTGTTTCTGAAATCATCGTAGTAACGGGTGGTGAGGAAGTTAAAAATGATACCGCTCAACTGAACAAGGTAATCGAAGCCGTTGATCAGCATGGTATTGACCGCCATTCATTCCTGATCGCCATAGGGGGTGGCGCGGTACTGGATATGGCCGGCTATGCCGCTGCGGTTTCACACCGGGGGGTGAAGCATGTCAGGATTCCCACTACCGTTTTATCACAGAATGATTCGGGAGTGGGTGTGAAAAACGGTGTTAATTTCCAGGGGAAAAAGAATTTTCTGGGTGCTTTTGTTCCGCCGATTGCCGTTTTCAATGACAGTGAATTCCTGAAAACACTGGATGACCGCGACTGGCGCTCAGGGATTTCGGAAGCATTGAAAGTAGCTTTAATTAAAGACAACCGGTTCTTTGAGTGGATTGAATCCCAGACCGGCAACCTGGCTCAGCGTGATCTTGAAACCATGAACCAGTTGATCTACCGTTGTGCTGAAATGCACCTTGAACATATCCGGAGTGGCGACCCTTTTGAATCCGGCTCGTCCCGCCCGCTTGATTTCGGCCACTGGGCCGCGCATAAGCTGGAATACCTGACGCACTTTGAAGTCCGTCACGGTGAAGCCGTAGCCATTGGTATCGCGCTGGATTGCACTTATTCATATCTGCAAGGCAGGCTTTCTCTGGATGACTTACAACGGATTTTACAGATATTTATAAAACTGGGTTTTGATTTATATCATCCTAAGCTGGAGGAAAACAATAAGGAAAATCTGATTGCCGGTCTGAATGAATTCCGTGAACATCTGGGTGGCAGACTTACTATTATGTTGCTCGACCAGATCGGAAAAGGAGTGGAAGTCCATGAAATGGACAACCAGCTGATTATTGATGCCGTCAATTTCCTGGCAGATTACAGAACTTCTGCAGTAGAGCAAACGGTCATTAGCTGATTTTAACACCCAAATCCAGTTCGAATGAAAACTTCACACGGTCACCTGACCTATTGCAGTAATATTCATCCCGGCACCAGTTGGGAAGAACATTTTCAGATTTTGAGAAACCACGTGCCGGTCATCCGGCAAAACCTTTCACCCGACCAGCCTTTCGGATTAGGTTTACGCATTGCCAGCGAAGGATCTCATACACTTTCGGACGAAAGTCAGCTTAACCGCTTTAAAATATGGCTTCAGGAAAACCAGATTTATGTCTTTACCATGAACGGGTTTCCCTACGGCAGTTTTCATGCTACTCAGGTAAAGGACCAGGTGCATGCTCCTGACTGGACAACAGAAGAACGCACAACTTATACTCAGCGGCTTTTCGGGATTCTGGCTCAGTTGCTGCCTGAACACATGGAGGGCAGTATTTCTACTTCCCCCCTTTCCTATCGCTACTGGTGGAAAACACAGGAAAGTCTTGAGGAGGCGGTCCGGCAATCCACGCAAAATATGCTGAAGGTCGTCGACACGCTGATCCAGCTGAAAAAGAGTACCGGTAAAACCATGCACCTGGATATTGAACCGGAACCCGATGGAATACTGGACAATGGCCGTGATTTTATCAACTGGTATAAGGATGTCCTGTTACCCACCGGCATTCCCTACCTACAGCAGACTTACGGGTATTCAGCGGAAGAGGCAAAAGAAACGATATTAACCCATATTCAGCTTTGTTACGACGTATGCCATTTCGCCATCAGTTATGAAAATCCCGGAACCATTCTGAAAGAACTTCAGGAAACAGGTATACGTGTAGGCAAGATTCAGGTCAGCTCTGCCCTGCAGATAGATCTCCGGAACCAGCAGGATGAAAAACTGGCGGCCATCAGCACATTTGACGAACCTGTATACCTGCATCAGGTGGTAGCACGGAAACCTGACGGGACACTGGAAAAGTTTCGTGATCTGAAGGAAGGACTGCAGCACTGGAGTCCTGAACATCAGGAATGGCGTGTACATTTTCATGTTCCGCTGTTCGTCGAGACTTACGGAATGCTTAATTCAACACAACCACAGATTAAAGAGGTTCTTGATCTTCAGAAGAAAGCACCTTTTACTTCCTATCTGGAAGTAGAAACCTACACCTGGGGAGTGCTGCCGGCTGAGATGCAGAAACCGCTAACCGAATCCATTTCCAGGGAGCTGGCATGGGTGCAAAATCAACTGTAACTATGAATTCAATTGCTATGCATCTCCGCTGTAAAAAGTTACTGTTATTTTTCTTCATTATCGGGTGTTCAATAGCAGATGGTCGGGCACAACAGCCACTGCATGTCATCAACCTGAAAAATACAGCTCAACTGCATGACTTTTTCAAATGGACCGGTAAGGACATCCCGATTGTCAGCGGCCACAGAGGAGGTATGGAAGACGGCTATCCGGAGAATTCACTGGAAGCTTTTGAAAATACACTCAGACATACTCCTGCTATTTTTGAAATAGATCCCCGGCTGACGAAAGACAGCGTTATTGTACTGATGCACGATGCTACACTCGAAAGAACGACCAACGGTAAGGGCAAAGTTGCTGACTACACCCTGGCTGAGCTGAAACAACTTTATCTGAAAGACAAAAACGGCAATGTCACCACTTACCGCATCCCCACTCTTGCAGAAACGCTGAAATGGGCGAAAGGTAAAACCATTCTTAATTTTGATAAAAAGGATGTGCCATTGCCTATGATTGCAGAGACCATCAGAAAACACAAAGCACAAGCGTATACCATGCTCACTGTCCATAACGGAAGCGACGCACTGTTCTACTATCAGGCAAACCCCCGGACCATGTTTTCGGCTTTTGTGAAAACCCCCGGACAGCTTAATGAATACGAAAATGCAGGCATTCCGAATGCACAGATGATAGCCTATATCGGTCCGGATATCAAAGAAAGCAATCAGGAACTTTACAGATTACTGAATGGTAAAGGCATTATGTGCATGATTTCATCAGCACCCACTTATGATAAGCTGAGTACAAAAGAAGAAAGAGCCGAGGCCTACAGGAACATTATCAAAGATGGCGCAAGTGTACTGGAATCAGATTTACCTAACGAAACGGCAGCGGCCATCAACGGATTGATTCCTCATATTAGTGCAAAGAAGCGCTATTTTAAAACTAAAAAGTAAAGCAACGTGAAAAAGACTGTAGTTATTGACATTGTTGGTTTGAGTAAAAACCTGATTGGCGAACATACCCCGTTTCTGAACAATTATCTGAAAAGCAGAACTCTTACACCCATAAAACCTGTGTTACCCGCGGTCACTACTGTTTCACAAAGCACATATGTGACCGGAAAATGGCCGTCAGAACACGGTATAGTAGCCAATGGCTGGTATGATCACGAAGATGCGGAAATCAAATTCTGGAAACAGTCCAACCATCTGGTATCAGGAGAGAAGATCTGGGACGCTGCCCGGAAAAAGGATCCATCTTTTACCTGTGCCAAAATGTTCTGGTGGTACAATATGTACTCCACTGCTGATTACTCTGTCACGCCGCGCCCGCAATATCATGCTGACGGCGTAAAAGCTCCGGACTGCTATGCATCCCCTGCTTCACTGAGAGACGAATTACAACAGGAACTGGGCACTTTTCCGCTTTTTAATTTCTGGGGACCCAATGCCAATATCAAATCCACCAAATGGATTGCCGACGCTACACTTTGGGTTGACCGGAAATACGATCCCACACTCACCCTTGTTTATCTGCCGCACCTGGATTACTGCCTTCAGAAATTTGGCAATGATTTTTCTAAAATCAGTAAAGAACTGAATGAAATCGACGACATTGTAAAGGGTCTGGTAAGCCATTATGAACAAAAAAATGCCAGGATCATTCTATTATCCGAATACGGCATCACACCGGTTAACAGGCCGGTGCATATCAACAAGCTGCTCCGTAAGGAAGGCTATATTGCCGTTAGAAATGAACGCTGGTATGAACTGCTCGATGCCGGTGCTTCCCGGGCTTTTGCAGTAGCCGATCATCAGATCGCTCATATCTATGTGAAAGATCAGGAAGACAAAGAACGTATCAAGGCATTACTGAAAAAAACGGAGGGTATTGAAGAAGTACTGGATACAGCAGAAAAACAAACCCGCCATATTGACCACCAAAGAGCCGGTGACCTGATCGCCATTGCAAAAAGTGACAGCTGGTTTACCTATTATTACTGGTTGGATGACACAAAAGCACCAGACTATGCCCATCTGGTGGATATCCACCGCAAACCGGGTTATGACCCTGTTGAAATGTTCATGGATCCGAAAAACCCGTTTATAAAGCTGAGAGCTGCTTATAAACTGGCAAGAAAAAAACTGGGATTCAGATACTTAATGGACCTTATTCCCTTTGATGCGCAGCTGGTCAGCGGCTCGCACGGAGCTACCAATATTCCGAAAGAATACTATCCGGTATGCATTACAGATCAGAATACCGGAAAAAATGAACTGGAGGCTGTTGACATTTATGAAGTTATCTGGAAACATTTATTTGAATAATCCGGTTAGTTAAGTAATACATTATTTCCTTAACCTCAAATCATCTGCCTATGAATCATCTGAGAAAAACGCTAGTCTTATTGCATGGCCATGGTGTAGACGACAGTATCTGGGATGAAGTCTATACCGACTTAAATGAGGATTATACGGTAATTAAGCCTAATTTTTCTTCCATTTCAACGTGTTCGACAATGGAAGAATATGCTGATGAGCTTTACCGGTTTCTGGATAGTGCGGCCATCCAGAAAATCACCCTTATCGGTCATTCTATGGGTGGATATATTGCGCTCGCGTTTGTAGAAAAACACCCTGACATGGTAGAAGGTATCGGACTTTTTCATTCAACCACGTATGCTGATACCGCCGAAAAAAAAGAACAACGACAAAAAGTAGCCAATTTACTTCAAAAAGAAGGTTCTGAAGCCTTTATACGACTCACGGCCCCCAATCTGTTTGGAGGGCATTTCAGAAAGACAAAGCAGGCTAAATACAAGGGCTATATTGAAAAATTCTCAACACTGCCCTCCAAGGCGCTTGCAGCAGGTTCTCTGGCCATGGGCAAACGTCCTGATCGTACGCATATACTGAAGAAGACAACATTACCTGTACTTTTTATTTTCGGTATGAAAGATCAGTTAATGCCATTCGAAAAACTCATTGAACTTACCCGCTTACCTCAGCGAAGTTATCATTTTATTATCGCTGAAGCCGGACATATGGGTATGGTGGAAAAACCAGATGCCTCTGCACAGATACTCAGGTATTTTATGGAAGAAGTCGGTAAATGATTTTTTTCTGCAACAAAAACGGATCGTGAAAAACTTTCGCGATCCGTTTTTTGGCTTTATATGGATCACATAAGCTGTCTTAAAACAGCATAAATAGTACCTGAGAGGATCATGGTCACAGGCAAGGTTAATACCCAGGCCATAAATATATTTCTGACAGTTCCTCCCTGCAGGTTTTTCACGCCTTTATTGGCAACCATGGTACCGGCAATCCCTGAGGAAAGCACGTGAGTGGTACTAACCGGCAATCCCAGATAAGAAGAAACACCGATTGTGCTGGCCGCTACCAATTCAGCAGATGCACCTTGTGCGTAGGTTAAATGTTGTTTCCCTATTTTCTCTCCAATGGTTACGACAATCCGTTTCCAGCCCACCATCGTTCCTAATCCCAGTGAAAGAGAAATCATCAGAATTACCCAGTCAGGTGAATAATCCGTAAAACGGCGAAGGCCGTTTTCAATACCTGTTTCGGACTTCAGTATCTCTTCATCAGCTTTGGAAAAATTGGCCTGCCCGCTGTCAATCAGATCTTTTACATTCCGGTTAATCAGCAACAATGATCTCCTGGCTTTCAAACGCTCATCTTCCGGCAGACGATGTTCAGGATGAGGATGAGATACCTGCTCCTTCAAAGAAGTAATTTCAAGTTGTGTCTCGGTAAGCAGGGCCCGGTTGGACGCCGAAAGCAAATTCGTATCCATCCGTCCGATGGTCTGCTCAATGGTAATCAGGTTACCCTTCATTAATTCCGGATCCAGTTTAGCATCCAGTGCAAACTTTGCAGGCACAATTCCGATCAGGATTAACATCACCAGTCCCACTCCTTTCTGTCCGTCGTTTGACCCATGAAAAAAGCTTACCAGCGTACAGGTGACAATCAGAATCCCGCGGATCCACATGGGAGGCGGCGTATTCTTTTTTGGTTCACTGAATACAAGCTGACGCACCGGTTTGCTTAAGAACCTCCTTAGTAAGAACATCAGGATAATAGCCAGTGAAAAGCCGAAAAGGGGTGACGCGATCAGTGAAATAAAAATTTCCTGCGCTTTACTCCAGTTTACGCCCGCCCCACGGGTATTTTCAGGCATAAAAGTAAAAGCCAGCCCTACACCCAGGATTGACCCGATCATGGTATGTGAACTGGAACTTGGCAGACCAAAATACCAGGTACCCAGGTTCCAGATAATAGCACTGAACAGTAAGGCCATGACCATCGCCACGCTGTGATAGATGTTCTGATCAATAAGTAATTCAACCGGCAACAGGTTTACAATTCCCATTGCAACGGCAATCCCTCCGAAAAAAACACCTAAGAAGTTACAGAAACCCGACCAGATGACGGCAACGTTGGGTTTGAGGGTATTTGTATAAATAACTGTCGCGACCGCGTTAGCAGTATCATGAAATCCGTTGACAAATTCAAATGCGCAGGCGGCCAGGAGGCTAAACGCGAGAAGAATAAAAATGTCGGTCTCTAAGCCAAACATCAGGATAGTATAAAAGTGAGCAATTGGTGAATTATCTTAGTCAGATTAAATCTGTTAAGTTCAAATTTTTGCAAAACTATAAAAAAAACCTCTGCGCAATGTTACCTTAATGTTAACATCAGGCTACCTCCTCCTTGTTCTTGTTGGCTAATTGTCCGCAAGCGGCATCAATATCTTTCCCACGGCTTCTTCTCACACTGACCGTTACCCCTTTGTCTTCAAGGAAAGCAGCAAACTGACTGAGTTTATCCGCTTCTGTATTCCTGAAGTCGGCCTCTGCTATCGGGTTATATTCAATAATATTGATTCTGGCAGGGACTTTCTTCGCAAATGCCCACAGTTCCTTTGCATCCTGCAGGGTATCATTGAAATTATTGAACACAATATATTCAAAAGTAATGCGATTCCCTGTTTTCCGGTAGAAATAATTCAGTGACTCTGCCAGGTTATCAAGGGTATTGGTTTCGTTAATCGGCATGATCTGGTTTCTTTTCTGATCATTGGCCGCGTGCAATGATAACGCGAGGCGGAATTTCACTTCATCATCGCCCAGTTTTCTGATCATTTTGGCTATCCCTGCAGTAGAAACCGTTATCCTGCGCGGTGACATTCCCAGCCCCTCCGGCGAAGTTATAAGCTCTACCGACTTGATCACATTGGCATAATTAAGCAAAGGCTCACCCATTCCCATATACACAATATTGGTCAGCGGGTGATTGAAATGAGCTTCAGCCTGCCGGGTAATTGCCACCACCTGGTCATAAATTTCTGAAGGTTCCAGGTTTCTGGCACGGTCCATATAACCTGTAGCGCAGAATTTACAGGTCAGCGAGCATCCTACCTGGCTACTCACACAGGCAGTCATCCGGTTGTCTGCCGGAATCAGCACCCCTTCGATCAGGTGCCCGTCATGCAGCTTAAACGCAGACTTAATGGTGCCGTCATTACTTTTCTGCTGGCTGGCAACTGATAATGAATTGATCAGAAAGTGTTCCTCAAGCAATTCCCTTGTTTTCAGAGAAATATTAGTCATTTCTTCAAACGAAGAAACCGACTTTCTCCATAACCACTCATGAATCTGCTTTGCCCTGAAGCCCTTTTCACCCTGCTCTGTCATCCAGTTTTTTAACTGGTCTGCCGAGAGTTTCCGGATATCTGATTTTTGCATATTTTGTTCAATTGAAACCTCTTTCACTTCGTATTGTATTCTAATCCAGATATTCCTTTTTCCATTCCTGAATCAGCTGACTTCCCGCTGGCAGCCATTCCACTGCCGCTGTGATGACCTTAGGAGCAATGGGTACTATCAACGGAAAAATCATGGTCCCTTCGATCCTGTGTTCCGGAATTCTGATACCAATAGTACTTAACAGCCAAAAGAATACACTTGTTCCAAAAATCCATGTAAACAAACCCAATGCTGCGCCGGCCAGACTATCAAACGCCCCTAAGAGCGTATAGCGGATGGTACGGCGGATAGCATACCCCAGTTGGTTTACAAGGTATATGGTCGGAAAAAAAATAGCAGAAAAACCGATAAACGGCAAGACCCTTCTTGCAATCGTTTCTCCGGTATAAGGAGCAATAATTTCCATTGCAAGACCCAGAAACTTAAAACCCATCACCATGGCTGTTACGAACGCAATAATAGCAACCAGCTCCACAATCATCCCTTTCTTATAGCCGCTTACCGCGCCATACACCAAAGGGATAAGAATGAGAAGATCAAGGAGCTGCATGGTATCCGGAAAAAGAGAAAGCTAAAACAATCAGACAAGCAGACTTTTCACCGTAGCTGAAATCGCTTTGCCATCGGCCTGGCCTGCAAGTTCTTTGGTGGCTATGCCCATTACCTTACCCATATCAGACGGACCAGCCGCTCCCGCACGTGCAATAATTTCCTGCAAACGCAGCCTGAGATCATCCATAGTCAGCTGCTTGGGAAGGAATTGTTCAATAACAGCCAGTTCAGCCTCTTCCTTGGCAGCCAGATCTTCCCTGCCCTGTGTCTGGTAAATTTCGGACGATTCCCGTCTTTGTTTTGCTGCTTTTGTCAATAACTTCATTTCATCATCAGATGACATTTCCGCTACCGCTCCGCTTTTGGTTTCTTCAAGCAAGATCAGGGACTTCAGAGCCCTAAGCGTCCTCAACCTGTCCTGGTCTTTGGCTTTCATTGCTTCTTTTATTCCGGTTTCTACCTGACTTTTTAATGACATACCTTTATCATGATTAAAATGGTCGTCAAAGGTACGAAAAAAGTAGCAGACAGTTTTGTAAGGAACATGCTAAACTGTGCTCCGGCAGGTGATATTTACAGGTAGTTTTTTTGAACAACGACAGACAAAGAGATGTTCCCCCCCCATCGATCAGTAAAAGGGTGAGTTTAATTTCTTCTTTTTGAATAAATAATCCTTCCAATCACTGAAAGCCTGTATATACCCGGTTATCCTGACCCGGTAGAACAAACCGTGCATACCTTCAAACGACTGATGCCCGTTAAGGTAATGCCGGTAACCCACCTGAAGGCCGGCACCTACCCATTTGGTGGTTCTCCATTCGCCGTAACCTGCAATGTGAACAGGGAATACCGACTGTTTCAAAGCATATCCTGATAGTGGCTCGGCTGATCCTGAAAAATACCGGACAACCCCGTTGCCATAGCCCAATTCAACAGGGACACCAAATTTCCAGCGTTCAGAGTCATAAAAATGATACCAGTAACCTACACTTACAAACCTGAATTTGTCCAGACGCTCGTAAAAATCAGTCACCGGATAACCTTGTTTCCGGCGGGCAGTCCAGTCCAAAGCCTGGCGACCATTATTATTAAGCCAGTAGTATCCGATCGTAACCTCATCCTCCTGTTTACCCCAGCTGTATCCTGCACTGGTGCCCAGCATTTCCATGACTTCCTTATCCACAAACTGAAACCGATTGTCAATATGAACCTTCCAGGGTTGTGTACTATCAGACTGAAATGCGTAAGAATTTACGATTAATAGTAACTTTAGAGCAAGAATAAGGCTCAGTCTTAAATACATGTTGCCATGGGTTATCATTGGATGATGGTTTCGGCCAAAAGTAATACTTTTCATTAATTAATAAACAAACCTGTTTAACCACACTATAGGTTTATGACAAGAATTTTTATAATCATATTATTTACAGCCGGGTTACTTTTCCGTACCTGCAATACCTTTTCACAACAGGCTTTAACCGGGATATCTTTGAGCCAGCCTGTTGAAAATCAGATTGTTCAAAGGAACATCAGCGGAACAGGCATTATTTATATAACCGGTTACCATGATATAAAATTGTCTTTTATTGAAGCAAGACTGGTCCCGGAAAATACGGAAAACACTGACATTCAGTGGCAAATACTGGCTATAGAAGCTGATGAAGGCATCTTTACAGGCACAATACAGGGATCAGCAGGCTGGCACAAACTGGAAATACGGGGTACTTCACCCGAAGGACAATCTTTTGTAACCCAGGTAAACCGGGTAGGTATCGGTGAAATATTTGTGATTGGCGGCGCGTCCAATTCAATGGGGATGGCTGATCATGGCTCCAAAAGTGCCTCATCCAATGTCATATCATTTAATCAGGTCAATAAGACACTTGATAACGACGGCATTACGGTAGTTCCTGACCAGCCCTATGATTTTCCGGTCTTCAGCAGGTATGAAGCTGAAAATTACGCATACCCAACGGGGGAGTCGGCATGGTGCTGGGGCGAATTGGGAGATAAAATTTATCAGAAGACGAATTGCCCTGTATTATTTCTCAATGTAGGCTGGGCTGCTGCCAATTCAGCTGATTACCGTACCAATGCAGAAGGAAATGATGCCTATAACTTTTACATCGGCCATTACTGGCCGTTCAGACAGCCTTATACCAACATCGTAAATACCCTTAAATATTTCAACTCATGGCTGGGTATACGCTCTGTTTTATGGGCGCATGGCGAAACCGACGCAGAATACACCAATCACACCCAGCGGGAGTATGTAAATAACATCACCTTTATCATCAATGAAAGCCGGGAAGTGTCCGGACTGAATACCAACTGGACAATTGCAGTAGGCGGAGCTTCACTTGGCAGCCGTCAACCGGTTCATCCGATCACCCATGCACAGATAGAGCTGGGCACCACAACAGGGCTCAACACCTGGCCGGGCCCCAATACCGACACCATACAGGTTCCCCGTTTTAACGGTCATTTTGCCAATATCCCCAACGGACCGCAGGGCTTATCCCTGGCTGCACAGGCGTGGGACCGCAATCTATCAGACAATTTCTTTTCGCAGGTCGTACCCATTATACCCAAAGGCACCATTCATACCGGGGCTGTCCCTTCCCGCACTTTTCCGGGGGCTTCCTTTCCGGTTGCCTATAAAACGACACTTCTGCCTCATGAAAGAACGCAGCTGCAGGCCGAACTGATGGACAATGAGGGTAAATATACCGCCATAATAGGCTACGGAGACAGTAATCCGCTCTGGGTAAGTATCCCTTCAGGATTACCTTCAGGCAGCTACCGGATTCGTATCACAGCCGTAAAACCCTATACTTTACCAGGCAGTATTTCAGAAAATATCATCGTGGATTCCACTGCTACTGAGACGCAACTGATCAGGAATTTTAAAATTAACACAGATAACAGTAATGTATACATCCAATGGTTGCATACAGCATTTCCTGACCTGAATCAGCTGGTGCTGCAAAAGAGTGTAGATGGGTTTCATTTTTATGATATTGCCGCTTTTGATGCTCAGGCCAACAGAAACACATCAAGGCTTTATGCTCACACCGATACTGAACTAAACAGCAAAATTTCCTTTTACAGAATAAAATCAGAAACCGGCAGCCAGGTAATCTATTCACAGGCCGTTCCGCTGTTTCCGGGTTCCAAACCTCCGCAGTTCACTTTATTCCCCAATCCCGTTTCGCAGGATTACTGCATGATACTGACAGACACCGAAGTGCCCTTGTCATACCAGGTCTATGATGCTAACGGCGCTCGGGTAAATACACAGACGAATACGAATGGAATTTCAGGCATAACATCCCTTCTTTTCAATCCATCCATAGTAAACGGAACTTACTATTTACGGATTCAGGGGGAACAGATTTCGGAAGTTAAAACCCTGTTGATCCAACGCTGACTTCAACTCAGTTTTGCTCTGGCAAATTCAATAACGGGCGGCACGGCGCCTGTATGCTCCTGTATGTAACGAAAGGCGAGGGTCCCTTTCTGTCTTAGTAAATCATTATTATCAAGCAACGTATCGAAAGAGCGGCGGAAGTCTTCATGATCCTGTACGCTTACAGCGGCTCCCAGGGCAATCATATCAACCGCTTCCTGAAACTTTTTATATTTGTCAGTGCCAAAATATACGGGAATTCCATAAGTAGCTGCTTCCAGAATATTATGTAAACCTTTTCCAAACGCTCCGCCGATATAGGCCGCCGACGCATACTGATACAAAGAAGAAAGCATTCCGATATTATCAATAAAAAGGCAGTCTGTACTGTGAGCCTGATGATCTGAAAACCCTGATTTCTGATATGCTGAGTAGGTCAGGGCATTTAATTTCAGCTGTGATGACCACTTCCTGATGGTCGCCTCACTGATTTCATGCGGAGCTACTATGATTTTCAGACGACGGCTTTCCGGCAGACCGTTCAGATAAGGAATAACCACTTTCTGCATATCCTCCTCCCATGCAGAGCCGACAACCAGGCAAGGTGCGCCGGCCACAAAGGAAGCGATTTCAGGTAATTCACACCTTCTTTCGGTAAGTTCCATGACCCGGTCAAAACGGGTATCTCCGTTGCAGGTTACATTATTGACAGCAATTCCTGCCAATAACCCCACAGACTCTTCATTCTGGACAAAGAGATGATCAAATAACCTGAGTGTATGCCGGTAACTTCCTCCATACCATTTAAAAAACAGTTGTTCTTTTCTGAAAATTGCAGAAAAGGATACTACAACGCACGGAGTTTTTTTAAGCTCTGACAGATAGTTGTGCCAGAATTCATACTTGATAAAAAATGCGATCCCGGGTTTAAAGATATCCACAAAGGCAGTGGCATTGGCCTTTGTGTCAGCGGGCAGATAACAAATATAATCCGCTCCGGTATAGTTATGCCTGTTCTCATAACCGGAAGGCGAGAAAAACGTAAGTAATATAAAATAGTCAGGAAAATGTTTCCGGAACTCCTCTATCACCGGGCGCCCCTGTTCAAATTCACCCAACGAAGCAGCATGAAACCAGGCGACCGGCCTCTCCCCGATGAGAGCCGGAATTTCAATTCTTAATCTGTCAATCAGGTTTTTCCTTCCTTCTACCCATTTCCGGGCTTTCGGATGAAATAAGGCTGCGATTTTCAGGACAGCAATGTAAATCTGTATGGCTGTTGAATACAAACTCCGTGTATTTATGAATGAATCAGTTCCAGTTAAATGTAACAACCTGCTCAATATCAGGATGAATACTCAGAGCAACCGGACATGTATGGGCAGCCCTTTCGAGTTTTTTAATCTCCACATCAGTCAGCGGCGTTGCCGATTGCATGTTGAAAGTCAATTCCAGACGAACGACCTTCCTGGGTAACTCCTGTGACATCATCTTGTTCGTTTCAAATGCTGAATCTTTCAGATCAATATCATCGCGCCGGGCCACTATGCCCATAATAGTCATCATGCAGCTTCCCAATGCGGTGGCCAGCAGGTCACTCGGTGAAAAGGCTTCACCTTGCCCCTGATTATCCAAAGGAGCATCAGTAATGATTTTTGTGCCTGAGTGCTGGTGAACTGCTTCAGTTCTGAGATCACCGAGATATACGGTTTTAACGGTAGCCATGTTCTACTTCTTCTTATACATTATGGTTTCAAACGAGGCGACACAACAGTAACAACCATTGACTTTCCTCCCCGGGCACAAATATACAATACTGTATTTTTAGAAGTACCTAAATTTTACAATTTGAATAAAAACTCAACAGTAGCCAGCAATCCCATGTGATATTTTTAAAATTTTATAATAATACGGTAAAACAAATCTATTTTATATGACTATTGATTGATATTTTAGTATTATAGTACCTATTTTTGATTAAATAAAAAATACTTTCAAGTTCAGGAACAATTTGTATTATTTTGTGGTAATAACTCAATAAAAATTTTCGTTTCCATATTTTATAAATAGCCGGAAAACTGAATAATTAATTAGAAAACCATGAGACAACGAGTTGTAGCCTTATTAAAGAATTTTGGCGTAGAAGAATCCGCCATTAGTGATAATGCGCACATTGTAAAAGATCTTGGATTTGACAGCTTGGATGTGGTAGATCTTATGATGCAGTTAGAACAGGAATTTGGCATTGCCATTCCGGACGATGATTATACTAAAATTACGACCATCGGTACTTTACTGTCTTATCTGAAAGAACACCAGGCAATTCCGGCCTGAGTCATTACGTCATAGAGTATCTTCTACTAAAGAGTTGCCTGAAGGAAAGCAACTCTTTTTTTGTTCAGGCTTTGAGTATGACAATTTCCACCCTTCTGTTTTTACTCTTTTCTTCTTCAGACTGCCCGCTTGTGACCGGCCTGGTCTGACCGTATCCCTGCACCTCAACTCTTCCTTCATCAATCCCTTTGGATCGCAAATAATCTTTCACCGCCTGCGCCCGTTTTCGGGATAGTTCCAGATTTTTATCAAAATCCCCGACATTATCAGTATGTCCTTCCACCTTTATGCGCATTCCACGATTGGCTTTCATTACCGACACCAACTCATCCAGCTCCTTGAAGGACTCCTGCAAAAGTTCGTACTTTGATGTTTCAAAGTATATTTTATCCAGCGTAAAACTAACCCCTTCCGCCAGCGGCAGCAAATAAATATCCCTGATCAGTGTACTTTCTGATTTCAGGTCTTCTTCATTGAGTTCCACTGTTTTGGACAAGTAACCGGGCGAACTTACCAACAAGGTATAATGACTGTTTTTTTCCAGGCTTAACCGGTAATTTCCGGATGAAAATGAAGTACTGACCGAATCACCTTCATCTTTATAGGCAATGGTACTTTTAATGGCCTTTTTCGTCTGGTTGTCATAAACCACGCCTTTAATGATTGCCAGTCCGGTGATCTCTGCAGCAGGTTCCGCCGGGTTTGTTTCTTCCTTCACTTCAGGTTGAGTGATTACCTCTGCCGGCTTTCTCACCGCTTTTTTAGGGTTAGCTGCATGAATACCGTAGAAGTTCCAGGTCTGACCACGGCCATCGCTCCGTCCTTCATAAAAATCAAAGATTTCAATACCTGGTGTTAACCTTTCAAAATAGGCTCTGAAGGCCACTTCTTCCCCTGACCCCACACTTCTCCTCTCACGGGTAGGGATACCTTCGGCCTTAATAAATTTAAATCTGACATCAATTTCTCCGGGCTTGTAAAGGCGCGTATTAGGGTCCAGCCAGATCTGAGAACCACCACTCTGCGGCATACCCGGAAACGGAAACTGATAGTTACCAGGAGACTGGTTTTTAGGGTTTTTAAACAAAAGATCAACAATCGTATACTGATCTGTAAGTTCTACCTTAGTAATGGTAACATAAGGAGCTGACTGCTCTTCTACTTTCGGGTTTTCGGTAATGATTTGTGCATGTAGCGGGGAAACCCGTAAAACCCCACTGACAAACAAAAGAAATATCAGACGTTTCATCACTTCAGGAGTATTTTTGTGATAATAACAACAAAATGGCCTTTCCTGACCAATTTCTTCTGTTAAAAATTGTTAAACCTCTTCGATAAACGGTTTCCAGAAAGTGCGGTCATAACGTTCCCATGCATGGCAGCCGAAAGGCAGTCGCTGATTTTTCAAAGCATAACAGGCAGCAGGGCTTTTTTCGAATGCAAAATCCATGGCCGTCTGCCAGTCAGGAATTTTTATGAAAAGCTGCATGGGTTTGAGTCTTCTGGCATCCAGGCAAAATAATTTATCTTCATTCCCGGTCCACCTGGGATAGAAAAAGTTATAGACCGAAAGATAACGGAGCATTGTACGGACTTTCCTCAATGACAATCCGCCGTTCAGCACCGGTTTTGATTGTTCCATTCCAAGCCTGAGTTTATCTTTCGCTTCCGCACCTAAGTTAAGAAAAGCATCATCCTGCAATGACGGGGCACCCACATAATCAAACCCCATCCGGCACCATTCGTGTAGTGAATCCTGAAACACAAAAGCATCCAGCTGATAGATCAGTATATATTCAAAATCTGTGAACCGCCTGTAAAATTGTCTGCTTACCATAAGGTCATTGTATCCGGCGATATCCTTAAAATAACGCTCTTCAAAAACCTCCGTATCATGTTGGTTCTGCTGAATTTCAGCCGGCAGCTGAAGCCCCTCAGGACTGACAATAATGATCTTATGCTGCCCCGAAAGTATACGCATACACTGTCTGTAAGCAATCAGCTCCAGATCACTCATCGTTGATTTATACACCGGTATTACCACCGCCACCAGTTCTTTGCTTTTCAGAGTCACCTTTTACTGCGATGCTTTATTATTCAAAAATATCTCCCAAAACAGGCAGCCACCAGTCCTTGCTACTGAAGCGGTATCGCCCCCTGAACAAATCTTTCATTACAGGTATTATTCTGAATAACCTGTTTTCAGGTAAGGATGACCGCATAGCGAAATGTTCCATCCTGTTTTTCAGTACATTCAGCTTGTCAGGTACAATCCCCGGCCTTTTCAGTAACTCTTCATATAAATGGTGCATCGTATCTGCTTTTTCCATTAACGGAGCCAGTTTTAATGCCCTGTCACGTGAAAAACGGTTTTTCATGGTTACATATTCCTCTTTCCCGCCGAAACCCACTTGCTGAGATTCATGAATGCGGTAATACATCAGCGGTTCTTCAATAAAGGTTATCGCATTGTCCAGACTCAGCCAGAGCGCCATCCAGGCATCGTGTATGAAATCCTTTATATGCGTAGGAAAAGGCATGGTTTTCGCCAGTGCTGTATTTTTGACAGCCAGGGTAGCACCGGTGACAACAAAATTATTAAACAGAATTTCGTACGATTCACCTTTTTTCCACTTCGTTTGTAACTCCGGAGTAAATTCAATTTCATCCCAGATGGTCCGTCCCACCGGATTTGAGTTTCCGTTCATCACCATTGCATTGGAAAAAACCGCTTCTATGGCCGGATTATTCTCCAGCACTTCCATCATTTTTGCTACTTTATCCGGATACCACGCATCATCCTGATCACTCAGAAAAATATATTCGCCATTACAAAGTGTAAGGCAGCGTTCAAAGTTTTTAGTAGAACCCAGGTTCTTTGAATTCTGAAAAACGTAGACCGGGAAATTAACCTCTTTTGAGTATTGCTCTATGATTTCAAGGGTATTGTCCGTGGACCCATCGTCACAAATCACAACTTCATCAACCTTCCGGGTCTGCAGAGCAATACTCCGCAATTGCTGATTCAGGTATTTCGAACCATTATAAGTACATAGTGCTACTGAAATCATTGTATTATAATCTACCGGAATCCCGGTATGACAATTTATATGATGTGGAAATTAGTTCTTTTAATTCAAAGCTTTATCAAAACGGGCTTTCCATAGCCTGTAAGCTTCCCGGGTTTGCTCGGTTTTGGCAGCATCCGGCTCAATAATACGGTTAGTACTCAGGCCGTGGAAGGTTTCCTCCCTGTTTTTATAATAACCCAGGCCTAAGCCAGCCCCTCGTGCCGCGCCCTGTGCTCCATCTGTATTATATAATTCCACTACCGCCTGAGAGACATTGGCAAAAGTTTCCCTGAAAACCGGACTCAGAAACATGTTCGCTTCGCCCGCTCTGATGGTATTCAGAGGAACACCCAGTGTTTCCATGATCTGCATTCCGTAATAAAATGAAAAAACAATCCCTTCCTGCCCTGCTCTTATCCAGTGTCCCAATTCATGTCTGCTGAAATCAAGACCGGAAAAAGATGCCCCGGGATTGGCATTTTCAAGCATTCTTTCTGCCCCGTTTCCGAATGGCAGACACACAAGTCCGTCAGCGCCTACCGGCACACCGGAGGCAAGTTCATTCATCTGGTTATAGGAAAGTACCCCTTTTGTAAGCTTATTACGAATCCAGCTGTTCAGGCTCCCCGTACCATTGATACAGAGTAAAACACCAAACCGGGGATCTGCCGGTGTATTATTAACATGCAAAAATGTATTAACTCTTGATTGCGGATCATGTCTGGCCAGATCACTGATGCCGTAAACCACTCCGGAAGTTCCGGCGGTAGCGGCCACTTCTCCCGGTTCCAGTACATTGAGTGAAAAGGCGTTATTAGGCTGATCGCCCGCCCGGTAAGTTACCGGTGTATTTTCAGTGAGGCCCAAAGACCTTGCGGCCTGTGCAGTCAGCAGGCCCTGAATACCAAAGGTAGGCTTTACTTCAGCCAGTACCGAGGCCTCAAATCCAAAATAATCAAGGACAACCTGTGCCGGAGATGCGTTTATAAAATCCCAGAGAACCCCTTCTGAAAGGCCGGAAGCAGTGGTTACCACTTCATCAGTCATTTTGGCGGCAAGATAGTCACCCGGTAACATCATTTTGTAAACCTGTGCGTATACTTCAGGCTCGTTTTGTTTTACCCATGCCAGTTTAGAGGCGGTGAAATTACCCGGAGAGTTAAGTAAATGCTTCAAAGCCCTTTCCTTCCCGATCCCGTTTAATGCTTCATTTCCTACCTCAACGGCCCGGCTGTCACACCAGATGATAGACGGCCGCAACACATTCATTTCTTTATCTACAATCACCAGCCCATGCATCTGATAGGCAATGCCAATGGCTTTAACATCTCCTGGTTTAACCCCTGATTGCCTTAATACAGATTGTGAAGCAAGGCAGGCATTTTCCCACCATTGTTCCGGATTCTGTTCAGCAAAACCAGCCTGTGGTGAGGAAATAGCCATTTCAGTTTCAGGGAAGAAAGCAGATGCTATCATTTTGCCTGTTTCAGCTTCCAGTAAACAAGCTTTTACAGAAGAACTTCCTAAGTCAAACCCGATAAAATACATTTAGCCTGAAGGATTGGTAGTTGGTTTATTTACAAATATGACAAACTTTATTGAAAGTCGTGGCGGAGAATCAGGTAATTCAAAGGAAAAATTGCTTTTAGGAGCCAATTTGGTAAATTGCTTCCGGCAATCAGGTTTCTGTTCTTACGTCAGATCCGTAACTAAATAATAAGTAATGCCGGAAGGGCAAAAACCATTTGCATTCAAATAATACCATCCAAATTATTTTTCTTTTATAACGCTCAGTTCACATGAAAGCGATCATACTTGAATCACTCAATCAACCCCTCGTTTATACGGAGGTCCCTGTTCCTGAACCCGGTCATGGCGAGGTACTTATAAAACTGAAAGCAGCCTCCGTAAACCATCGTGACGTATGGATTCAGAAAGGGTTATATCCGGGCATTCACACTTCTGTTGTGCTGGGCTCTGACGGCGCTGGCATAGTGGAATCCGTAGGTAAGGATGTTGACAAAAGCTGGGTCGGGAAAGCGGTGGTTATCAACCCTTCGCAACAATGGGGTGACAATCATTCTTATTACGGAGAAGATTACAAAATTCTGGGGTTACCTGATAACGGTACATTTGCAGAGTATGTAAAAGTAGACGCCCGGTATATTTTCCCGAAACCGCAACATCTGACTTTTGAGGAAGCGGCAGCATTGCCCATGGCAGGTCTGACAGCCTGGCGTACCCTGATCGGACGCGGTAAGTACAGTCCGGGTGAGAAAGTGCTGGTGACAGGTGCCGGAGGAGGTGTTTCTATATTTGCCATCAAATTTGCAGTGGCTGCAGGAGCCGAAGTATGGGTAACGTCAGGTTCGGATGAAAAAATCAGGAAAGCGATTGAACTGGGAGCCAAAGGCGGCATCAATTATAAAGACCCTGTCTGGTACAGAGATCTGCTGTTAAAAGCCAAGTCGCCCCGGGGAGGGTATTTCAATGTTATTATTGACAGTGCCGGCGGTCCGGGTTTTGCCCGTCTGATCGATGTGGCAGCTCCTGGCGGACGAATCTGTTTTTATGGAGGGACAGCCGGAAATATTACCAACATTGTTCCGGCAAGGGTATTTTTCAAGCAACTTTCTTTATTGGGATGTATGATGGGCAATGAAAAGGAATTTACGGATATGCTCACCTTTATTAACGACAAAAAAATAAGGCCCATTATTGACTCCGTTTATGCACTCAAGGACGCGCAGGCAGCTTTTAACTATATTGAAAGCGAAAAAAGGTTCGGGAAAATCATCTTAAAAATAAGTGAATAATATTGCCTTGTACAGTTATCCACACTGTGTTTACAGTTCATTAACATACTGTGTGGATAACTATGCAAGCAGGACAGGGAATTTTTCCGGCTTTAAAATGTTTTAAGAATAAGGATCACAAACTATAAAGCAATAAATGTTTTCAATAAATAACCCAGAGAAAGCTTTGACGGCTGGTCTTACGGCACTTCTCATTTGTATTTTCAGCTTTGGAACAATAAAGGCGCAAATACAGAATCATGCTTCCTGGGAATCAAAATTCTCCAAAACCGAGGTAAAAGCCGGTGAAACGGTTGATATTATATTTTCCGCAACGATCGACCCGGGATGGTATCTCTATTCGTCCGATATTGACCCGGACCTGGGACCTATGGTGACGACCATCAGCTTCGAAGCTTCCCCGGCTTATGAACTGGTTGGTAAACTACGCCCTGTCAAACCCAAAAAGAAATTTGATGAAATATGGCAGGGAGATATTACCTACTTTACCGGTAAAGGTGAATTTGTCCAGACGGTTAGGATTCTGAAAGAAAACCCTGTCATCAGGGCCAGTGCAGAATACCAGACCTGTACCGAAAAAGACGGCTTGTGCGTGCTGGGCACCGCTGATTTCGAACTGAAAGGGTTAAAAGTTGCGCAGGCAGGTACATCCGCACAAAATAATATTTCAGAAAACGAAACCCTTACGGAGACACAAAAAACCGATTCTCCCCTCGTCTCCACACCCGTTGAGGCTACCACAGACACCGTTTCTGCTTTTTCTGCAAAAGAAGAACCTACGGTATCCAATAAACCCGACAGTGTGGTGATCAACAGCCCGTCAGCAGGCACTGAAAACAAATCGATGTTAGCTTTTGCCCTTGCAGCTTTCCTCTCCGGACTTGTCGCCTTGCTTACCCCTTGTGTTTTCCCGATCATTCCGGTTACCGTAAGTTATTTCACCAAACAGGAAGGAGGAAAAAGCAAAGCCTTCTTATATGGCATTTCCATTGTCCTGATTTATACACTCATAGGCGTTGTGCTTTCCCGGTTCAACGGGCCGGCTTTTGCCAATTTCCTGAGTACCCACTGGGTTCCCAACCTTTTGTTTTTTATTATTTTTCTCCTCTTCGGACTCTCATTTCTGGGACTGTTTGAAATTGTACTGCCCAATTCGTTCATCAATAAAATGGATTCCAAAGCAGATAAAGGAGGATTAGTGGGTATATTCTTCATGGCCTTTACCCTGGTATTGGTATCGTTTTCCTGCACCGGCCCTATCGTGGGCAGCCTTCTGGTGGCATCTGCAGGCGGTGAAGTAATTAAACCCATTGTAGGAATGGCCGCATTTTCATTTGCTTTTGCAATTCCGTTTACCTTATTCGCCCTTTTTCCCCAATGGCTTAAAAGCCTGCCCCGGTCCGGTGGCTGGTTGAATACGGTAAAGGTCGTCCTCGGTTTTCTGGAGCTTGCACTGGCACTCAAATTTCTGAGTATTGCCGATCAGGTATATCACTGGGGAATTCTTGACCGGGAGGTTTTCCTGTCGTTCTGGATTGTCATTTTCGGAATGCTCGGATTTTATTTCCTTGGTAAGATCACAACACCGCATGATACTCCCGCAGAACGCACCAGCGTTCCCCGCATCCTGATGGCTATTATCACACTGAGTTTTGTGGTTTATATGATTCCGGGTCTGTGGGGTGCCCCTCTGAAGGCCCTTGCCGGCTATCTTCCTCCGCAATCCACACACGATTTTGACCTGAGTAAAAGATCAGCGGGAACGTTATCCTCTGCTGCACTTTCTGAAACACCCAAATACAGTGATCTTTTCACTTTACCACACGGTTTACAGGGTTTTTTCGATTACAGACAAGGCATGGAATATGCTAAAAAAGTAAATAAGCCCGTATTTATAGATTTCACAGGTCACGGCTGTGTCAACTGCCGCGAAATGGAAGCCCGGGTATGGTCAGATCCTGCCGTACTGAAAAGACTGGAAGAAAATTACGTGATTATCGCTCTGTATGTTGACGACAAAAAAGAGCTTCCCGAAAGCGAATGGTATACTTCTTCTTATGACAATAAAATCAAGAAGACCATTGGCGCACAGAATGGTGACTTACAGATTGTCAAATATAACAATAACGCGCAGCCACATTACTGTCTGACAGACCATGAAGGAAATCTGCTCGTAACACCCGTCAATTATGACCTCAACGCCAGCCGGTTTGCAGACTTTCTGGATCGGGGGACCAAAGCATTTCATGCTCTGCAGAAGTAGCTGAAACCTTAGAATTAATATAAATCGGGACGAGAAACAGTAATCAGCACCTGATTATTGGGGTATTATGGATCAGATCAATTAAATTCGCCATTTCGATCGCTAATACCAAATACGTTAATATGCATACCCTAAGGCTAAAAAAGCCCCTGGCCTTTTTTGATCTTGAAGCAACCGGCATCAACACGATCCGTGACAGGATTGTTGAAATCTCCATTGTGAAGGCCCTTCCTAACGGAGAAACGGAAGTTCGGACCAGAAGAGTGAACCCAGGTATCCCCATCCCGCTTGAAGCAAGTCTTATTCATGGTATATATGATGAAGACATCAAAGATGAGCCTACTTTCAAACAAATTGCCAAAGGTATTGCGGCATTTCTGGAAGGATGTGACCTTGCCGGTTTCAACAGCAACCGTTATGATATTCCCTTACTTGTAGAAGAGTTTTTAAGAGCCGGCGTTGATTTTCAGATCAAAAACAGACACCTGGTGGATGTGCAACGCATCTATCACATGATGGAACCACGGAATCTGGCATCAGCTTATAAGTTCTACTGTAATAAGGAACTCATCGATGCCCATAGTGCTGAAGCTGATACCCTGGCGACCTTTGAAGTGCTGAACGCGCAGGTAGAACATTATGCCGGTGTAAAGATCAAAGATGCTAAAGGGGACGAATATGAACCCGTTGTCAATGATATTGCAGCCCTGCATGCACTGACAGCCTCAAAAAATGTAGATCTGGCTGGCCGGATGGTGTATAATGATAAAGGAGAGGAGGTTTTTAATTTTGGAAAGCACAACGGGAAGCTGGTCTCTGCGATATTGAAACAGGAGCCTGCTTACTTCGACTGGGTACTCAAAGGTGAGTTTCCTTTGGATACAAAACGCCGGCTGACAGAAATCAGACTGAAGAGTTTAAATAATCGTTAGAATTAAAGGATCCTGTATACTTGGGTAAGTGGGATTTATCAGTAAATTTGCCGGAAGCATTTTCCTCAAAATAAGGTTAACCAATTTGAAAAATAATATATTATTATGATGCAGCCCCCTGCTATACCTGAGATAATCCAGCTTATACCACTGAAGGTTTATCTCTTATTAAGTACGGCACTGTTTGTTATTGGAATTGTAGGTGTACTTACCCGCCGGAATGCCATCATCATTTTTATGTCTGTTGAGTTGATGCTGAACGCTGCTAATTTATTACTGATCGCGTTCTCATCGTATAACTCCGACCCCGCAGGACAGGTTTTCGTATTCTTCATTATGGCAGTTGCCGCGGCTGAAGTAGCCGTCGGGCTGGCTATCATTGTGATGATCTACCGGAACGCCCGGACAATTGATGTAGGATTCCTGAACAAACTTAAATGGTAAAGTAAAATTATGTCGGTCAATACACTTGTTCTGATACCACTCCTGCCCCTGATCGGATTTTTAATCAACGGGATTGGTTTTCGAAAAATATCAAAAGGTGCTGCCGGAACCATCGGCTCACTTGCTGCCATCGGAAGTTTTATTGCTTCAATCGTAGTATTCTGCAGTTTTTTATCATCAGGTAGCCAGGCTACGGTTATCCCTATTTTTGACTGGATCACCGTTGGTTCACTGCATATCCCCTTCTCGTTTCAGGTAGACCAGCTGGCGTTGCTTATGCTGATGGTCATCACCGGAGTAGGTTCTCTGATTCACATATATTCATTCGGATATATGAAACACGACGAAGGATTCGGGAAATTTTTCTCGTTTCTGAACCTGTTTCTGTTCTTCATGCTCCTGCTGGTTTTGGGCTCCAATTACGTAATCATGTTTATCGGATGGGAAGGCGTAGGATTATGTTCATTCCTGCTCATCGGTTTCTGGAATAAAAATGTGAATTACAACGCTGCGGCCCGTAAGGCATTCGTCATGAACCGCATCGGTGACCTGGGATTTTTACTCGGTATTTTCACGATTATCAATACTTTCGGCACGGTAGAGTATACAGAGGTATTTGCCCAGGCTACAGGATTTTCTATCGGTGATCCGGTGATTATAGCCATTACACTACTGTTATTTATCGGAGCTATGGGTAAGTCGGCCCAGATCCCGCTTTATACCTGGTTACCTGATGCGATGGCAGGCCCTACGCCCGTATCAGCACTGATACACGCAGCCACCATGGTAACGGCAGGTATTTATATGGTCATCCGTTCTAACGTATTATACACGCTTGCGCCCTTTACACTGGAAGTAATCGCCATCATTGGTGTTGCAACTGCATTACTCGCTGCTTCTGTCGGGCTACTGCAAAATGATATCAAGAAAGTACTGGCTTATTCAACCGTCAGCCAGCTGGGTTATATGTTTATCGGGTTAGGTGTAATGGCCTACTCTGCATCCATGTTTCATGTAATTACCCATGCATTCTTTAAAGCCCTGTTATTTCTGGGAGCAGGTAGTGTAATTCACGCCATGTCCAACGAGCAGGATATCCGCTTTATGGGAGGTTTACGCAAAAAGCTTCCGGTTACCTTTTTAACATTTCTGATTGCCACCATTGCGATTTCAGGGATTCCCCCATTTGCCGGCTTCTTCTCAAAAGATGAGATTCTGGCGCACGCCTACGAGCACAATAAACTGCTGTGGGTGCTTGGTGTGGCAGGCTCCGTGATGACTTCATTCTATATGTTCCGCCTGTTGTTCCTGACTTTCTACGGTAGTTTCCGGGGCACACAGGAGCAGGCGCATCATTTGCATGAATCACCCGCCAGCATGACGGTACCGCTTGTTATACTTGCCATTCTTTCAGCACTGGGAGGTTTGATCGGAGTGCCTGAAGCATTACACGGCTCGCACCAGCTGGCACAATTCATGGATCCGCTGTTTGCCGGTTCCAAAGTTGTAAATCCCGCAGCATTCGGCCCTGTTTCTCTGAGCCATTCAACTGAATATATGCTGATGGGCGTTTCGGTGGTAGCTGCTCTGGTGGCCGCCTTCGCAGCCTGGTCGGTTTATGGCTCAAAAGGAACTGTACCGGCACCTGAAAGTGTCAAAAGAACCGGCATTGCTGGTCTGGTATACAATAAATTCTATATTGATGAATTGTATGATACTATAATTGTAAGGCCATTAAACACCTTATCCGATCTGCTAACCACCTTTGGTGAATTCCTGATCGATCTGGTAGTGGAAGCATTCGGATACCTGACTACCGGATTGGCATCGCAGCTCAGGAAGTTGCAGACCGGTCTTACCGGTTTCTATATTTTCGCCATGGTTTTAGGCATTGTTGTCATTTTATTCTGGAATTTGTTGATCCGTTAATAATATCAGATTCAGCATTTATTAATAACCGATATTATGCTTACTTTATTACTCATACTGTTGCCGGCAATTACAGGCATTCTCACCCTGGCTATAAAAGGTTCGTCAGCGAAAAACATTGCACTTGCGGGTGCTTTGGGCACGCTGGCTGTATCCATATATGCCTGGTCAGCTTTTGATCCGGCGGCTGGTTTACAATATGCATTCAATTATCCCTGGATCGCTTCAGCAGGTATTTCATTCAGTGGCGGGATGGACGGAATCAGTCTGTTGCTGATACTGCTGACCACTTTTCTTACACCGCTGATTATTCTTTCCGGATTCGGAAGAAGTTTTAAGAGTGAATCCAATTATTATGCGCTGATCATACTGATGGAAGCCGCCCTGATAGGTGTTTTTACCGCTACCGACGCTTTCCTGTTTTACTTTTTCTTTGAAGCCGCACTGATTCCGGTCTATTTCCTGGCTGCAAGATGGGGAGGTGAGAACAGGCTGCAGATTACATTCAAGTTCTTTGTATATACCATGTTCGGAAGTTTGTTTATGCTGGTAGCGTTGATCTATCTGTATTTCCAGACACCCGGTGAGCATACATCGCAAATTACGGCACTTTATCATCTTGATCTGACACCCGGTGCTCAGACCTGGGTTTTCTGGGCATTTTTTATTGCCTTTGCCATCAAAATGCCGCTGTTTCCTTTTCATACGTGGCAGCCTGATACTTATACCGAGTCACCCACCCAGGCTACCATGCTTCTTTCCGGAATTATGCTGAAAATGGGGGTTTATGGATTAATCCGTCTGCTGTTACCCATTGTCCCCGGAGCATTAAGCCAATGGGGCTGTCTGGCCATTATCCTGTCGGTCATAGGTATTGTTTACGGTTCGGTCATTGCAATCCGCCAGCGGGATATGAAAAGGCTTGTTGCGTATTCATCTTTTGCACACGTAGGCCTTATGGCTGCCGGTATATTTACTTTATCACTCAACGGATTGCAGGGTGCCATGATTCAGATGCTTTCTCACGGGATCAATGTGGTAGGGTTATTTTTCATCATCGATATTATTTTCTCAAGAACAGGAACACGCTTTCTGGATCAGCTGGGGGGCATTACTCAAAGTACGCCTAAACTGACCATCTGTTTTATGGTGCTGTTGCTGGGTAGTGTAGCCTTACCGGTCACCAACGGATTTATAGGTGAATTCCTGCTCCTGTCAAGTGTATTTACCTATGACGGATGGCTGGGTGCTATCGCCGGAACAACCATTATCCTGGGATCGGTCTATATGCTGAGACTGTTCCAGAAATCGATGTTCGGGCCTGTCAATGCCTATACCACCGGTACTGAAGACCTGAAGCTTTCAGAAAGCCTTGTACTGATCCCGCTGGTAATCCTTGTTTTCTGGATTGGAATTTATCCTTCCACATTTCTGAAGATTTCGGAACCGTCAGTCAATCAGCTATTGGAATTTATCAAGTGATCAGTCAGCTCTTACGATCTTACTGAAGTTAAAAATATAAAGTATAACGCGTCTTACAGACCCATTACACAGCTTAAAGCATAGTAAAAAGCTAACAGCTAATACCTATAAAATATGTATCCGATTATATTATTGTCCGTACTGGGTATTATCACTCTCTTCCTTGGATTTTCTAAGTCCAGAAATATCCTGTTGCCTTCTGTTCTGTTATTCCTGCTGATAGCACTGGGAGCTAATTTTCTGGACTGGAGCGACAGCCCGCTGTTGTATTTCCAGGATATGATTGCCGTTAATCATCTGACACTCTCCTTTAACGGCATACTGCTCGTGGCCGCTTTTATGATTGTCGCCATGACGGGCGGTTTTCAGGAAAATGAAGAAGCCCAGCCTGCCGAATATTATGCGCTTATGCTTTTTTCACTGGTAGGCGCCATGATGATGGTAGGGTACAACCACATGATTATGTTATTCATAGGTGTTGAAATCCTTTCTATTGCCATGTACATTCTGACAGGTAGTGATAAGCGAAGCCTTCGGTCAAATGAAGCTTCCCTGAAGTACTTTCTGATGGGTGCGTTTGCCTCCGGAATTATGCTGTTTGGCATAGCGCTGATGTATGCCGGATCGGGGACCTTCACACTTAGCGGACTTACCGGCTATGCCAGTATAGCGCAACCGATCTCTTATATTTACTATGCAGGTTTATTATTGCTGTTAATAGGTCTTTTGTTCAAGGTATCTGCCGCTCCGTTTCATTTCTGGACACCCGATGTATACGATGGCGCACCGACCATCTTCACAACCTTCATGTCAACCATTGTGAAAGTAGCCGGCTTTGCTGCCCTGTTCCGTCTGCTTTATGTATCTCAGCGTGGTATGTATGACTATTGGTGGATTACCCTGGTGGCTATCACCATCCTTACGCTGCTTGCCGGAAATGTTACTGCGGTTTATCAGCAGAGTTTTAAACGAATGCTTGCTTATTCAAGCATTTCACATGCCGGTTATCTTCTTATTTCACTGACTGCCCTGACCGGCAAAACCGAATCAGCTATTCTTTTCTATTCCGTTGCTTACGTACTGGCAACGATCGTTTCTTTTGGTGTATTAATGCTGGTTGAGAAAGAAAAAACCATCGAAGGCTATCCCGATTCATCCTATGCAGCTTTTAATGGTCTGGCAAAAAACAATCCTTTACTGGCCTTTGTTCTGACGGTCTCATTGCTTTCACTGGCAGGTATACCGCTGACAGCTGGTTTCTGGGGTAAGTTTCTCGTTTTCAGCAGCGCTGTTGAAAGAGGCCTGACCTGGTTACTGGTATTTGCCGTTTTTATGTCTGCTGTTGGTATTTATTACTATTTCAGAGCTATTATAGCTGCTTATGTAAAAGAAGGGAATACACCTGAAATAAGAATTGCTCCGTTTTATAAAATCATTCTCTTATTAGCCACATTCCTGACTATCCTCCTGGGTTTTGTACCGGGGATTATAGAAAAAGCTTTCTGAACATGATCCAATTGAAAAGCATAAAAAAAGAGCCTGGTCAATTATCCCGTATAATCGTCCGGGCTCTTTTTCTTATTTTACTGGCCGGCCTTCATCCCATTCAAGCCCAGCAGGTCGTAAAGGCTGCCAATAAACAGATTCCTCCGTTTCTGATTACACAATCAGACGGAACCCCTTACCGGTGGTCGCAGCTTGCAAAAGCACCGGCCGTTATTATTTATTTTTCCCCTGACTGCCATCATTGTGTTGATTTCTCCCGTCATTTATTTAATAACTATGACCGGATCAATAATAAACAAATTGTCATGATTACCTATCAGGATTTATCAATGCTGAAAGACTTTGACACTAAATTCAACATCAAACACTATCCTACTATAAAAACCGGCACAGAGGGCATGAAACTGGCCGTACAGCGGTATTATGGTGTGATGCAGTTCCCGTTTGTTGCATTGCATGATTCCAGTGGTCAGCTTATCAGGACTTTTGAGGGAGAACAACCATTTCCAGAAATACTGAAAGCGATTCAACAACTGAAATAAATTACTCTTTTCTGCTTCCTGGTATTATCAGATATCGGGATGGCCTTACGCAGTTGCATCTGGTTTTTACTTTATGGTGTCTCACTTAACTGCACTTTTACAGGGTTATTGAGTCGCGAAGTCCACTATTCCATTGCTCCCCCGGTACTGATCAATCTGTTTCGTTTTCTCAGACGCATATGTTTCCCGCCATTCCATTTTTCTAAACTCATTTACAACTTCAATTTCCA
>JBEBXQ010000044.1:0-31448 GCA_040391535.1 Telluribacter sp.
CATCAGTTTTTCCAGATAGCCCTGTTTATCAAGCTGATGATAGGATAAACCGGCAAGCTGTTCTTTTTCTCCCAGATGAATCAGATGCCATAAAGTATAGGTAGTATATACGGCATTTTCTACCGCCTCTTTCGCTACTTCCTTGCGGGTAGCGCCGGAAATACCGTCCACGTCGTCCGAATCTTCCGGCTTTTCTGTTACCAGCTCTTCAAAGTCATACTCTCTGAGGGCCGACCAGTCATTTTCCAGAATAGACATCAGTTTCCGGTAATCCCAAACCGTAAAATCACTGTGATCGGTTTTAGTCAGCGGCTCTCTGTACACTTCCAGTCCCAGAAAATCTCCGGTACATTCCCAGTAAATCCCCACATCCACAGGCCGGCATTCGCCTGTCAGGCACACTTCTGTAAATACCCTGCGGTACCAATAAGGTATACCCTGCTCATCAACCACCTGAAGCACCGGAACGGTTTTCATCTTATCATCATGAATGGTAAATTCACCTTCATTGAAAGTCAGATTCAGCTGTTGCAGCCGTTCACTCCTAAAAAATACTTTTTCCTCCGCACCGAAACAAAGCAAAGGAAAAAGACACAAAAACAGTACTTGCAAGGATTTGTACATCATTCTTATTTAACTGCCATGGCACCCTTACCGGTATTATACCTCAATATCCTTATGAAAGGCTTTAACCGCCATCGGATACCGTTGTTTTGCCAGACGCTTTTTCCACCCGTCAGGATCATATCCTGATTTTGTGGCTGTCAATGCTTCCAGCTCTGCCATGGCGAAGCGTTTATAACTTTGGTGAATATCGCCCAGGTACGAATGCAGCAGGTCAAACCCGCCCTTAGCACCACACCGCGACAACGCCGCCGCGACAGATAATTCGAGTGCCCCGCCGTGTACCTTCCATCTTACATTTTCATAAGTATTGACAACAAATCCACCCACATTTTTATCGGTCAGTAATTTTTCAAAGCCGGCAATAAAAGCCTGATCCGGAACTCTTTCTGCATAAAAACATAAATTCATGATGCGGTTATGAAAAGGAATTAATTTCAGGTCGATCCGCTCATTAAAGTAGTCGTTAGTGCGGGGAACCATACCTCCTCCGCTTACTGTATTTTCGATAATTTTCTGAATAATATTCTTCTCTGAGCCATTCCGCGACATTGCCAGTAAGGCTATATTCTGGTTAATACGCCAGAAGAGCCCCTCCAGTTTATTCTTTTCCCTGCCACGTATAAAGTCGTAATCATCAATATAGCCATCGGGGTATCCTGTTTTTTGTTCCTCTTCAAAAAGCGCCTTTAATTCGTTCCCGATGAGCGTGTTTCCACCTGCATCACCAAACCAGGCAAGCATTTTGGCCAGCAGTAATTTCCCGTCTGCTGAAGAGGTTTTTGAAAACCGCTCCTTAAGTAAAGGCAGTATTTTGTCTTTTTGTATACGGCTGCACTCGTACAGATACTCCTGCGCCCCCCCTTCAAGCTCAGCTACCCGCCTTTTGATTTCAGCCGGATCATTCCGCAGGTCGCCCGGTACTTTCTTAACCACAGCAGCGGGAAGATAGTCCAATTGCACCCATTCTGCCTGCAGAGCCGATACGTCATAATCTCTTGGCCGTGTTTTTTTCCAGGCAATGTCAGCAGCAATCTGTCCTGTACAATATCCCAGGACAATAAGATCGGCGGTCATTCGGGTGAATTGCAGTGCATTATGTGTCTGCCCGAATCCTCTGCCCGAAATCAGAAGACCGTCAACTTTCCTGGGAACAATGGAACGATAGGGAATTTCAACCGTAATGTCATTGGAGTGAGGTAGCAGAAAGCCGCACTTTGTAAATTCTGAAGAACCGATATTGTGCGGGTCAAAGTCACTGCTGGCCTGTGCAATTACATCTTTAAAGTGTGTCCCTTCCACACAATCGATCAGGTCCAGATTATGAACGCTGTCTACCCTGCGGGACTCCCGAACGGTAAGAAACGGGTGGAAATCATAAAAATGAGCTTCATAATGAGAAATCAGCAATCCACGCTGCTGCTCTGAAATCAACGTATTATCAATGATGTCATAATCCCTGTTGGTGCTGGATGGCAGTTTTCCAACGCCGGCAATATCCCACTGGCTATAGTTCTGTGTATATCCGATCCGGGTATCGCCATGCTGAAAAGAGGCCCCGGCGAAAGCCGCCACATCCCCGTCTCCCGTTGCATCGATGGTCACGATCCCCTCAATAAATTCCAGTTCTCCATGCCTGCATACCAGCACTCCGGTGACTGTATTATCCTTTACAATCGCTCCGCACAGCAAGGCACTGGTAACAAATTGTCCGCCTTTTTCAACAATCTCCTTCAAATGAAAAATCTGCCGCCCGATTTTCTTGGTCATCCGCATTTCGGTCGCCAGGCGTTCTGCTTCCTCATTTTGCTTTTTGAAGAACGTATTTTCTTTTACTCCATGATAGTATCCCATGACGCCACCCATGGTTTTGGTTCCACCCAAATCATTGAAGTAATCCACCACAATCGTATCCGCTCCTTTTTCAACAGCTCCGGCAGCAGATAATGCGCCGGCAGTACCTCCGCCGGCCACAATGACCTGTGTTTGCTTAGTTTTCCTGACCACCGTATTCCAGTCTGCTGAAACGAAAGATAACGGAATACCATATCCTAAATCAGGCAGCAGATTCATCCTGATTTTATCGGCAGAAATATTTTTACCGGGTACTTTTAATGTTTTGCCAATTCCTTTGGGATTCCCCGGGGCCAGCTGGTCGACCAGCCGGGAAGCACTCTCTTTGAGGTTTAAAAGCGTCTGGCAATTCACCAATACATCACTTTGTATTACCTCATACCCTTTAAGAACCGGTTTGGGAGCCGTTTGTTTATCCAGCGTCAGAGACGTTTCCAGTGCGTACTGATTAATCTGTGCTTTTTCAAAAGCCTTGTCCAGCTTGTTCAGATCGGCACCCAGCCTGGCTGTCAGCCTTCTTGCCTGGTGTTCAACCTCATCCCGGTCGGGCGTATTGATTTCAAATTCAAAAGAAAGGAATGCCTGATCATCCGAAAGCTTTCCGGGATGGACTTCAATCCGGTTCTGATAAAGTCCATAACTTTCCGGGACGGAAACGGTTCTGGCGGTCTGATTCTCCACCTTATTCAGCTCAAGGACAAATCCGGCCCTTCTGACAAGGACTTCCTCACCGTTAAGTGCTCTTGACAGCATCAGCTGGTCAGACGCATCAATAAAACTCCTGCATTTTACGTGCAGCACTCCTTGCTTACAAGCCATCAGCACTCCGCTGACACTTCCGTTTTCTTCAAACACCCCGCACACGTCGGTCATCAGCAGTGTATCCACCTTTGCCAGCATCAGATTCCTGAGCAATCCCTTCCTGATACTTCCTTTAAACAAGGCTATTTCATTTCCCAGGCGGCTTTTTTGTTTTCCTTCTCCTTTTGGATTTTTAATTTCATTGATCTCCTGGACAGGCAGGAGCAAATCCATCAGTTCATCCGGAAGTTTTTCAAAACCTTCTGCACCGATCCACAACCTGCTTTTGGCAGACAGGTCATAGCCCGGACTCGAACGTTTTTCGACGATCAGTACTTTCAGGCCCTTCCGGGCGGCATGTATAGCTGCAAAATACCCGGCAAACCCGGCCCCGTTGATAACGACATCGTAAGTATCAAAATCTGCAGGTTCTGAAAACTGCCGGCTGATTTCAGCATATGCCTGCTGATTTAAAAGAGAATTACTTAACAACACCGCGCCGGTGGCAGGTAAGGTCAGATTCAGGAAGTTTCTTCTGTTCATGATATTTTGTTATCCGGTTTTTAATAATTAATTATAGCCGGGATTTTGTTCAATTACTGCACCTGTGTTCGAATCAATTACCGTCAGCGGAATGGGCCACAACTGGTTAAAGGGCTTGATGGTTTTTGCAGAAGTCGGGTTATATTTCATGATTCTTTCATATAAAACACCCATTCTCACCAAGGTTCTTCTACGTTGCTCTTCGATAATCAGCTCACGGGATCTCTCATCCAGAATAAAATCAAGGGTAACATCTTCAGGTTTAATCTGTACGGCATTTGCGCGGGAACGAATCGTATTGATATCGTCAGCCGCCTTCTGAAGTTCTCCCTGCCTGAAATAGGCTTCCGCTCTGTACAAATAGGTTTCAGCCAGTCGCATGACAATCACATCATTTGAAGTGCGGCCTGCCGTTACATCATCATTACGGGGCAATCCGTCGATTTTCCGGATCCAGGGATAATACTGACGCAGTGTATCGAGCGTCTGATTGGTAAAAGTACCATCTTCCAGCGTTACGTACAATACACCCGCGGCATTCTTACGGGTATGAATTTTCTTGCCATAATACTCAGGATCAGCAGGGTTGTTATAATAAAAATCCCTCCTGATGTTATATCCTGAATTCCTCATGTCTTTCTGATCGATTTTCCAGATATCATATTTTAAATAATTGAGCGGGATCATCACCCCAATACCGCGTTGAAGGCTGTCATCTGGGATATTAGATACTGAGTTAGGCGTACGGATACGGTCATATTCAGGCGCCCATAACCTGATGAAAAAATTACCTCCGTTCAGCCCGCCCGATCCGGTTCCTCCACCCAGCGTAAAGTCTTCAAACTGCCAGGCCCATATTACTTCAAGGTTACCCGAACTGCGGTTTTGCTGATTGGTCCAGAACAAATCAGAAAAGACGTCACCCGGGCGCGTCAGGTCACCGAAGCGTTGCGTCATCAACTGGTAATGCCCCGCCTGCCCGTCAATCAGCCGGCTGGCCGTTTCAACAGACTTTGTGTAATACGAGGCGTCATTTGTCTCTATTCCGAGACTTATGTACACTTCCGAAAGCAGGTGTAAAGCCGCTCCTTTATAGATTCTGCCATTCGATTCGTTTCTCACCTCCGGTAAAACGCTGACCGCATCTTCCAGATCTTTCTGAATAAATTGAAGCACTTCCAGGCGGGTCGACCGCTGAAAGTCAAACTTAGGCTCCAGAATCTGCTTATCCACCAATGGAACACCGCCGTACAGATTGGCCAGCACATTATACGTATAGGCCCTGAAAAATTTAGCCTGTCCCAGGAAATTATTCCGGGCGTCTTCTGACAATTCCAGGTCAGGGTTATCCAGATTATCCAGAATCAGATTGGCCTGATTAATCATACTGGTATAGGCCCAGTTCCAATAATTCACTACCGCTTCATGCTGTGAATTCAGTAACGTGTAATCCTTGAACCCGCGGCTGTCCGGCCTGCCCCATTCGATAACATCGGTCCCCAGATTCATATAATCAAAATTAACGCCACCCAGCGCATGTTCTTCTCTGCTGGCCTGATACAGGGCAACGGTTGCCGCTTCAAAACCGGCTTCATCTACCAGCAGGTTCTCAGGACTGAAGCGGTCGAGCGGCACCTCATCCAGAAACGACTCTTTACATCCGCTGAAGGACAGGCAGATACAAAGGAAAACAGCCATATACTGACTCATTAATATATAGTTAGCAAACTTTTTCATCGGAATTGTCCTCATTTATAATTGAACATTCAACCCTATCGTATAGGTTTTTAATAACGGTCCGTTCTCTCCGGGGCTTCTTCCGCCTACGCCGTGTTCCGGATCCCAGCCATTCCACTTCGTCCAGGTCACAAGGTTCTTCCCACTGGCAAAAACTTTCAGGTTATGTAACCCGATCTTGCTGATAACCCTTGAGGGTATGTCATAGGACAGGGAAATATCCTGTAACCGTACAAAACTTCTGTTCTGATAAAACCGGTAACCCAACGGGTTGCGGTAATTAATAGAAGGATGCGTATTGATCGGATTCCCGGGTGTCCAGTAGGGAACATCCAGCGTATTCATCAGATCGTAATAGTTTGTACCCGGATTTAAGGTGTTATTAGGACTTTCCCCACCCTGACGGAGGTTGAATAAAATCATCAGACTGAGACCTTTATAAGAAAAAGTGTTGGTTATCCCTGCTACAAAGGCTGCTTCATTAGAACTAATAACTGTCCGGTCCTTTGCGGTAATAATACCGTCACCGTCAAGGTCTTTAAATTTCACATGCCCGGGTTTTGCACTGGGTATCAGAGAAAGGTCGTCGCCTTCCTGGTAAATTCCGTCAAAGACATAGTCAAAGTTGGATCCCAGCGGATGCCCGATAAACCAGCCACTGGAAATATCGTCATCTTCCACGCCGTCATTATTGAGATCATTGCCGGTCAGCTTTTTAATTTTGTTTCTGTTCAATGAAAATACAATACCCGAATTCCACTGAAATGCCCCTCTTTGCAAATTGGTTGAATTGAAGGCAATCTCCAGCCCACGGTTTTCTGTTTCTCCTATATTTCTCAGAAAAGTCGTAAATCCTGACATGTTCGGAATACTCTGTCTTAACAACAGATCACGGGTAGACGTCTGATAATAATCAACTGATCCGGTTATTTTATCTCCGAAAATTCCGTAATCCACACCCAAATTGGTACTTACTGTCGTTTCCCAACCCAGGTTAGGATTACCCAAAGAAGTAGTATATAAGCCTACAGACGGAGAAGCGCCGTCACCGAATACATAGTAGTTCTGGGTCATGCTGCTTAGCGACGAATACCGGCTTACGCCTCTGTTGCCGTTTTTCCCCCACGAAGCCCTCAGCTTAAGATTACTAAGTGCAGTTATCTCCTCCATAAAACTTTCCTGTGAGAGGTTCCAGCTTACACCTACTGCCGGGAAAAGGCCAAATTTTTTGCCATTTCCGAAAGCTGAATATCCGTCTCTGCGCACGGTAAGATCTAAGATATATTTCCCTTTGAAGCGATACCCAAGCCGTCCCATCATGGAAATCTGCTGGCTTTTCCCGGCGTTGGTATTAATGGAGAAATTCTCGCCGATTTCCAGCGCATTGTATCCTAATACATCATTGAATATGTTATTACTGCTCAATTGAGAACTCTCGTCCTTATCCGAATATACCCCATACATAAGCGTAGCGTTCAGCACGTGGTCCTGAAAGAAAGTCCTGTCATACCTGAGGATATTTTCAATGGTCACATTCTGGTATTGCATGTGATATTTGCTGCCGCTTCCCAGATTAAAAAACTGCTCCCGTTTAAATGAAGGCGTATAGCTGAATTCTTTCTGGGTTTTCTGCGTATACCCGGCATTCAACCGGAAAGCAAGGCCTTCAACCGGCAGACGAAGATCAAGATAAGTATTGGTAAACAGTGTATTGGTCTGATCAAGATGCTGATTCCTTAAAGTCCTTGTCAGCGGGTTGATTACCGCTCCGATATTCATCGGCTGTGGCCGGGGGACGCCATCTTCATAATAGAGACTGGCATAGGGGCTGATCTGGCTGGCTGCTCCAAGATCAACCCTTACACCCGAATTATCCTTTAAACTATAGCCACTGTTAGTTCCGATAGATAACCAGTCCGTAACCGCAAAATCAAGATTGACACGGCCTGAAGTCCTTTCAAAATTATCCCCCATTACCGGCGATTTAATATTGGAATAAGACCCTGATAAATAATAATTAACTCGATCACTCCTTCCTGAAATACTTACCTCATGGCTTGATACCGGAGCTTTGCGTTTGATTTCTTCCCACGGATCAATAGTGATTCCGGCAGCTATGTTCTGCTCTTCCAGAATCTGAAACGGAAGCGGGCCATTGTCTGCTATTTCCGCATCTTTCCGTGCCTCCAGGTACTGTTCCGCGTTCTTATATTTGGGATAATGGGCAAAATCAGAAGTCCCCACATACGCATTATAAGTAATACGCGGACGGGAAGTACTTCCTTTTTTGGTGGTGATCAGTATTACGCCGTTAGCCGCCAGTGATCCGTAAATGGCTGAAGAACTGGCATCTTTCAGAATATCAATGGATTCAATATCATTGGAATTAATGTCAGAAAGGCTTCCTCCTGCATATATGATCCCATCAAGAACAATGAGCGGACTGTTACTGGCTGAAATGGAATTTCTTCCCCTGATAACAATCGAAGCATCCGAACCCGGCCTTCCGTTATCCACCACGGTTACACCTGCAACGGTGCCGCGCAGGCTTTGCACAGGGTTGATATTGGGCTGTAAACGGTTTTTCTCCAGGTCAACCCGGGTTACGGCTCCGGTAAGGTCCTTTTTCTTGGATGAGCCATACCCTACTACCACCACCTCTTCCAGCGATTTATTATCGACGCTCAGACTGATATCCTGAACGGCCTGGTCTGCAATCTCTACTTCTTTAGAGATATATCCTACAAATGAAAATACCAGGATCAGCGGCTCGTCGGGTAAAGTAAGGTTGTATTTTCCGGCTATATCTGTGATAGTTCCTTTCGGCGTTCCTTTGATGACGATGCTCACCCCCGGCAGGCCTTCGCCCTGTTCATCTGTTACGGTTCCCGAAAGTTCTCTTTCAGCTTCTTCCTTCTCATTAAGCATCTCCTCAACCTGTGCATAAACATGCTCATAGGAAGGCGATACCGTCTTCAGCGAGACAGCAACCGGTGCAGGTATTTTACCTCTTACAGCTTCATTTTGCTTTTTCCCGGGGCTGCCCAGAATAAGATAAGACGAAGTATTCACCTTTTTATACCGGAGGCCAAAAGGAGTGAGGATATTCTCCAGGTTTTGTTCAATTTTCCATTTTTTATTAATGGAAGCCGTGTGTCCTTTAATATCATTTACTGTTTCCGGATCAAACAGGATATCCACTTTATAAAAATCCTTAAGATCATTTAAAGCATCTTTCAGCAGCAAACCAGCCATAGTTTCCTGATTTGCATATATTCCACCACTGGCATCTTTGTGCATTGCCATTACCTGTCCTTGTATAGGAAGTGAAAACTGCAGGCACAAGGACACCACCAGCCCTGGTAACAGGGCAAACCGTATTCGTTTTTTCATATAAAAAAAGGTTAAAGGGTAGAAATATTCACACCGGATCTGTTCATGACAAGTCTATTCATTTACTTCATCCAGGTACATTTTTATTCATTATTTATCTGAGAATAACACTTTATCGCCTTTTCGGGCCACAGAAATATCCAATACTTCAGCAATGGAAACCAGCAAGTCATCAACGGTCTGCCCTTTGAAAGACCCCATCAGCATTCTTCCGGAGACCTCTGGTCCGCTGAACTCCACTTCCAATCCGTAATTTTCCTGAAGCATATAACCAATCTCCTCTAACTGAGTCTCTTCAAAGTAAAAACGGCTTTCCTCCCACTCGGTAAAGTTTTCCGGAGTATCCGTTTTACGGATTTTCATTTCCTGATTTTTTGATAGTGTTACCAGATCACCCGGCATCATTTCCAATTCTCTTTTTTCTTCATTTGCCTGATACCGGAGGTTTACCTTACCGGTGGTCAGTATCACCCGCGAACCGTATTTACGGGCGGTCATGATAAATTCTGTTCCCAAAACCTCTACTTCAAAGTCTTCAATTGTTTTAACCACAAACCGCTGGTGATTTTCCAGATGCTTCACGTTAAATGCTGCTTCTCCCGACAGGAATACTTCTCTGGTTTGCTCACCAAAACCCCATCTCGGTATACGCAGATATGAATTTGCATTCAGTTTTATATCACTGCCATCGGGCAACCGGTACTCGGCCACTTCTCCGTATCCTGTCCGGTATGATTTATACATAATGGATTCTCTCCAGAACCATCCCGAAGTCAGAGTCAGTAAAACAACGGCCGCAGAAGCCCACCTGAAAGTCCTCCACAGCCTATTCTCCTGGCTGTTCAATATATTGCTCTGCTCAGTATCCGGCTCTGTATATACTATCGTCTGTGAAAAAAAAGTATCGAGTGCTTTCTTTGTGTCCGGAATATACTGTAAATGGTTTCTTTCCCATTCTTCCAGCCATTGGTAATACAATTCTTCATTTTCCCTGTCAAGCAGCCAGTCCTCAACGGCTTTCCGTTGAATAGGTGAAGTTTTGTTACCTAAGTAATCAAAAATATGCTCCTTATTGATTTCCCTTTCCATCAATTATATCCAATGGTTTTTTAAGCCCCGACGCATCAGGTCCAATGCTTTTCCAATATGCACCTCGACCGTCTTCACTGAGATATCTAACTCATCTGCTATTTCCTGATACTTTTTCCCTTCAAATCTGCTCAGCAGAAATACCTTACGGCACTGTGGCGGTAACGATTCTACCAGATTTTCCACCTGTCTTAATACTTCTTCATACTGGGCAACGTAGTCAGGCTGGTTTGACAATCCGGATATATTATAAGCCGACTCGTCCAGCTTTTCAAATTTCTGAAACTCCAGCTTCAGATAATTATAGGCCTCATTTCTGACTGACCGGAAAAGGTAATATCTGTAAGAACTGTTAACAGCTTCATATGCCCTGGTTTTCCAGAATCTGCAAAAGACATCACTCACCAGGTCCTCTGCCACTTCGCGGGAATACACAAACCTGACGGCATGGCTGCAGAGCACTTTATGATAACGATGAAACAGCAATTCAAATCCCGCTTTGGGGCTTTCCGAAAAACGGCTGCGAATCACCCATTCCGAATCTTCCTTTTCATTACACATGACCGGCTCTTTCCTATCCATCCGGTCGGGTGCTTTGCTGGCAGAGCCGCTGATCATATGTTCGCCTGTATAATCTTCCCCTTTTAGCACAATTGGAAATTAGTCTGTTAAATCACCATTTATATCAACCCTTCTAATTACCAAGACAATATTTTTACAAAACCCCCTTAGCGTTTTAGGAATTATTTTTTGTTTTTTTTCACTATTCTGCAATTATACGCCTCTATTCTTGTTTTAAGCACTATTTTTTTTTATTTCGTACAAAATCAACGGACAGTAGTAACTGACCCGTTGATTCCCTCTTTTCAGGTCGGGGAATCTGTTGTGCTTTTACACCTGGCTTAGCCGCCAACCGGAAAATGGTCTGCTCTTTCCTATAAATGTTAAGGTTGATATTTAAATACATCTTTTCCGGTGTACATCTGCAGGACACCGGGCAGGGTATTCAGTCATACCTGAAATTTGGCACATTTCGACAAATGCCATATTATTGTATTTATTATAACCTGAATCCTATTAAAATTAACGAAATGAATGTCTTCAGATACATTTTCATAGTTGCTTTCTGTCTGTTCTTTACCGGTTTTGTTGCAGCCCAGACCCTTGATTTTACCAAGGTTCCGGGTGTAATAATCACCCATAGTCCGGCAGCATCCGGTAAATACATCGGCTCACCCAGCCTGGCTATCCTTCCGAATGGCAATTATGTAGCCTCTCATGATTTTTTTGGCCCGCAGACCACTGAACACACCAGTGCAGTATCCCGCATTTTTACCTCGGCCGATAAGGGTAAAACCTGGAAACAAATCAGTGAAATAGACGGACAATTCTGGTCTAAACTATTTGTACATCACGGAGTTCTTTACCTTTTCGGAACCAATCGCCACCACGGCAATACCATTATCCGGAAGTCAGCAGATGGTGGTGTTACCTGGACAACCCCTGATAGCAGCACCCGTGGTCTGCTGAAAGAAGGAGAATACCATTGTGCACCCATGCCGGTTATCGAACATAACGGCCGGCTTTGGCGGACCATGGAAGACGCAGGCGGCCCGCCCAAACAATGGGGTAAACGATACAGCCCTTTCATGATGTCGATCCCGGTGGATGCCGACCCCATGATGGCTTCCAACTGGACTTCTTCCAATTTTCTTCGTCTTGACACAACACTGCTCGATGGCCGCTTTACAGGCTGGCTTGAGGGAAATGCAGTTGTAGCTCCGAACGGTGAAATCCTGGACATCCTCAGGGTTGATCACAGAAATACACTCGAAGAAAAAGCCGCTTTTGTCCATATAAGTGCAGATGGGAAAACCGCCACTTTTGACCCTCAGACAGATTTTGTACCGTTCTCCGGAGGCAGCAAGAAATTTGTTATACAATATGACCCTAAATCCAAACGCTACTGGACCCTTGCTAACCATATTCCTGACGAAGTAAAGGCAGAAAATCAAGGAAAAAATCCGGCAAGTATTCGTAATACACAGGCGTTATTCAGTTCTGCCGATCTGAAAACCTGGAAAATGCACAAAATCCTGCTTCAGCATACGGATGTAGTCAAACACGGTTTCCAGTATGTTGACTGGCTTTTTGATGGAAAAAATATTCTGTTTTTATCCCGGACAGCTTATGACGACGGCATAGGCGGGGCACGGAATAACCATGATGCCAATTTCATGACTTTCCACAGAATAAAAAATTTCAGAAAAATGAAATGATTACCTCAGAAAAACCGGATTATACAAGACTTACTGAAAAAATAATTCTTCAGGCTGGAATCCTGTCCTCCGTATATTTATAAAAAAACATTAAAAAAAGGGATGGCAAAGTTTAAAAATTTGAAGGATTAACACAAATTTTTAAACTTTGCATTAATGTCTATGCTCCAAACCTTAAATACGGACGAATATGCGCTCTGGCTCAGTTTTAAAAACGGAGATCTGAAGGCTTTTTCCTGTATTTATGAGACCTACATCGGTGTCCTGTACAATTACGGATATCATATTGTTCAGGATGAGGCGGTTGTGAAGGATGCCATTCAGGATTTGTTTACCCATTTATGGAGAAGCAAAGACAACCTTTCCCCTACCAATTCCATTAAATACTACTTATTCCGGGCCTTACGCCGCAGAATTCACCTGATTTCAAAAGAAAAACAATTACTTCTTCCACTTTCCGACATACTTTCTGATCATCACCACACTCATTCAGCAGAAGATTTTCTGATAAAAGAGGAAATGAAGCAGGAACAGGTCAATGCTTTGAGGAAGGCCATTACGAAACTGCCGGACCGCCAGCACGAAGTAATCAGACTATACTTTTTTGATGGCTTTGACTTTGACGAAATCGCTGACATCATGCAGATTAATGAACAGTCGGTACGAAATCTCATATACCGGTCGATCCTGAAACTGAAACAAAACCTGTCGTTAACAGTCTGACAACAGCTTCCCGAAAAAAAAATTACCTGAAGTGAGTTAAATACACAAAAACCTGCTTTGGTACTTTCAGTCAGGTCAGAGCACCGACCGGCAATGACTATTATCACTGATTCTATTGGAAAGCTTTTTGATGAACCCCGAATTCGTTTCGTGGGTTAAAAATGGAGAAAATGATGATTTCTGGGCTCGTTATATAACTGTGCATCCGGAAAAGCTGGAGGAAATGAATGAAGCAAAGGCCACCATTCTGGCTGCAGAGTCATTACCATTTTTCGCTATCGGCGATGAGGATAAAAATGCCCTTTGGAATATTATTGAAAATCAGGTACTAAATGAATCTCGTTCAGACAAAGAAGTTCCGGTTACTAAAAAGTACTCTGTGTTCCGTCTGGTTGCTGCCGCGTCTCTGGTCTTTATCACCGGATTATCCGCATGGTTGCTATTTAAGCCGGTCGAATCACCGGCCCCGGTTTCCATCGTTCCTACCCTTCACGAAAGTGTTGCCACACTGAAAGAGTGGGAGGAAATCAGCAATCAACAGGAGCAATCACTTCCGGTTCACCTGCCCGACGGGAGTTCTGTAGTACTGAAAAGTCAAAGCCAGATAAGATATTCAACAACCCGTTTCGGAAAAGAGAAAAGAGAAGTGTTTTTATCAGGAGAGGCCTTTTTTGAAGTAGTAAAAAATCCGGAGCAACCTTTCATAGTATATGCCAGCGAACTGGTTACCAAAGTATTAGGAACCAGCTTTACTATCAGGGCTTATCCGAAGGAGAAAGAAGTTAAAGTATTGGTAAACAGCGGAAAAGTGTCAGTATACGCACTTAATCCTGCCCACGAACCAACAACGAAAGATTTTGAACAGCCAGCCGTGGTGCTCACGAAAAATCAGCAGATACTGTTTAACCGTTTAGATCTTACCGCAGAAAACACGCTCACGACCACACCTGTAAACCGGAAAATTGCCGTTCCGATACAGGCCTTTTCGTTTACCTACGAAGATCAGCTTATCACAGACATTTTTACAGAAATAGAAGCCGCCTACGGAATAGAAATGGTATGGGATCGCCACCTCATGGCAAATTGCCGCCTTACCGGGAATATTTCCAACGAAAATCTTTATGAAAAAATAAACCTGATCTGTCAGAGTTTTGATGCAACCTATAAAACAGTAGGCAATCAGATTATCATTAGCTCATCAGGTTGTCAATAATTACAAACCAAACTACTCTTGCCTATGAATTAAAATACAACACAAGCCATTCTGCACAAATTTCATGCTTAACAATAACGTGTGTGCTACCTAACAATTAATTTACCCATTATCTATAATCGTATGAATAAGAAAAACCGAATACACCTATTCCAGGGCTTTCCGGCTGCGTTTTATTACGCAATAATGGTTCCGGTCCTGTTCCTGTTACACATCAATACCGCCAATGCCGGCCTTGCCATGCAAGAGCTGTTAAATCAGAAAATTACTTTACAAACCGAACAGCTTTCTTTCAAACAGGTTCTGACCCGACTGGAAAAGAAGGCTGATATTACATTCGTATATAGTCCGAACCTGGTGAATCCAAATCAGAAAGTCTCTTTTTCTGTTAAAAACGAGCCTCTGGGAAATGCCCTGAACCAATTACTGGAACCATTAGGTCTGGACTATTCAGTATCCAACCGGCAAGTAGTGATTCATCAGAAGAAAAATACCACCACTTCCAGTAGCGTGGGGATACAAACGGCTTCGACCGACCGCATTCTGAAAGGTACCATCAAAGACGAAACCGGTAATGAGCTGCCAGGTGTCAGCATCGTTCTTAAAGGTACACAACAAGGGACCGTTTCGGATCCTAATGGTAATTATGAGATTAACGTCCCGGATAACAATACTGTACTGGTGTTCTCTTTTGTTGGTTTTATTTCGCAGGAAGTTACGGTAGGAAACCGTACGCGGCTGGATGTTACTCTCAAAACCGATACAAAAGCACTTGAGGAAGTCGTCGTGATCGGTTATGGTACCGCCAGAAAATCTGATTTAACCGGTGCCGTTGGATCTGTAAAAGAAGCAGAGCTTAGAGAGCGTCCGGCTCCTTCATTGAACCAGGCCCTACAGGGAAGAGTATCAGGAGTGCAGGTGAATGTCAACTCTGGTCGTCCCGGAGGTAGAGCTAATGTTCGTATTCGTGGATTTAGCTCAATTAACTCATCCAATAACCCTTTGTATGTGGTGGACGGAGTAATGCTGCCGCAAGGTAACCAAAATCAACAAAGCCAGGCTATTGACTTTATCAATCCAAATGATATCGTTTCAGTTGAAGTACTTAAGGATGCATCTTCAACGGCAATTTATGGAGCCAGAGGGGCCAATGGAGTAATCCTGATCACCACTAAAAAAGGGAAATCGGGTGAAGGAATGATTACCTATAACCTTGATATAAGTGTACCCACCGCAGGTCCAAAAAGAGCGAAAGTTTTGACTGCACAGGAATACCTGGATGTGGAAGATCTCTCCTACAGAAACATGGAGAAATTTGATCCGGCAGGTTGGGCAGCCGGCAGATATGCGACACATGACCCGCAGGTACGCCGGGCCGCCTTACAGGCAGCACATCCCGATGTTTTTACGGTGAGACCTGATGGCACTTTTGCTCCGAATTACGAAACGGACTGGTTTAGAGAGGCCACCCAAAACAAAGTGTCGCAAAACCACCAGCTGGGATTCAGTGGTGGTAATGAGAGAACAACCTACTCACTATCTCTTAACTATCGTGACGACCAGGGCTTTCTTAAAACTTCGTTCCTGAAACGTTACTCTACACGCTTAACCATTGATGATCAGGTAAAGAAGTGGCTTAAAATCGGAGGGACTTTAAGTTATAACAACCAGGCGGAAAACCTGGTGGATATAAGTGATGGCGTTCCCCGCCAAATGGTAGAAGATTTCCCTTTCCTGCCTGTAAAATATCCTGACGGAACCTATGCAAACAACCGCGATTATCCTGGTGCAGAAGGTGCATTTAGCTCGGTACACCAGCTGATGGCCCGCAAGTATAACCAAAATACGCAAACAACATTAGGAAGTTTGTATGGCAATATTTCGCTAGCCCCTGGTCTGGAGTTCAAATCCATATTGGGTGTAAATATCATCCAGCGGGAAATCAATGAGTCGCGGGCACGTACATGGGCTATTGGTGAACAGGGAACGGCTGGCAAAGTTAACCATAAAGAGACCTTCTGGTCTTTCGAGAACTACCTGACGTATAATAAGACATTTGGTATCCATTCGGTCAATGCGCTTGCAGGGATTTCGTGGCAGGAGACTAACTTTGCATCTACCAATGCCAGTGTACGTAACTTCGCGACAGATTACTTCACTTTCAATAATTTAGGTGCAGGTGCAACTTTACCAACAGTGTCTTCAGGAGCTTCGCGCTTTGCGTTTAACTCATATTTCGGTCGTTTGAACTACACCTTGATGGATAAGTATCTGCTTACAGTTACAGGTCGTGCGGATGGTTCGTCCAAATTCGGAGATAACCATAAATTCGCTTTCTTCCCATCAGCTGCGTTAGCCTGGAAAGTTTCGGACGAAGAATTCCTTAAAGGAAATTCGGTCATTTCAAATCTGAAATTAAGAACAAGTTACGGCTTGACAGGTAACTCTGAAATTCCTTCATACTCGTCTTTATCTCTGCTGAGCTCTACCTATGCGACGGTATACAACGATACCCGCATAAGTGGAACAGGTATTAACAGATTGAGAAATGAAGACCTTAAATGGGAAAAAACAGCGCAAACTGACTTTGGTGTTGAGGTAGGTTTCCTGAAAGGAAGAATAGCTCTGGAAGCTGACCTGTACTACAGAAAAACGACTGATATGCTTTTGGATGCTCCGGTACCCCGCACCAGTGGTTATGCTGTAATAAGAAAGAACGTGGGTTCGATGGAAAACAAGGGACTTGAATTAACGTTGAATACAGCTAACATAGAAAACTCAAATTTCTCATGGAATTCAACTTTTAATATTTCTTTTAACCGAAACAAAGTATTATCTCTTGCTACACCAGCTGATATCTTTGGGGTAGGCGGCCCGGGTATTACCAACCAGACCAGTATTATCCGCGTTGGTGAACCGGTAGGTGCATTCTGGGGACTTACCCGTCTGGGAACGTGGTCAGAATCTGAAAGAGAGGAAGCCGCTAAATTCACCAGTTACCGTGCCAGCTTAACGATGCTTCCAGGTGACATCAAATACAAAGATGTAAACGGCGATGGAGCTATCACAGATGCTGATCGCAGCATTATCGGGAACGGTAGCCCTAAAGGATGGGGATCATTCTCTAACACGTTACGTTACGGCAACTTCGATTTGACGTTTGACGTGCAATTCACCTATGGCAATGATCTGATGGATATGAACCTTCACGCAAGTGAAGACCGGGTATCGCTGGCCAATAGCTATGCAACTGTTTTAGATGCATGGACGCCTGAAAACCAGAATTCACCAATTGCACAGATTCGTGACACAAAGGCGGGATACGTAACCAATGTTGACACGCGCTGGATCTTTGATGGTTCTTTTATCCGTGGAAGAAATCTGTTACTTGGATACACCTTCCCATCTGAATTAACCAGCAAAATCAAGATGAGCAAACTGAGATTGTATCTATCAGCTCAAAACTTCTTCCTGATCAGCAAATATCCGCATGGCGATCCTGAGCAAACACCAATCCGGGGTGGAGACGCCGATAACGTATTCTCGCAAGGAATGATCTGGCACAGCTATCCGAAACCAACTACTTACATGGCTGGTCTTCAGATTGCATTCTAATTCTTTCACACCCAGTATCTTAAAATGACATTGAAAATGAAAAGATTAAATATAAAAAACTTTACGAAGGTGCTTCTGTGCGGAGCTATCTTATTCGGTCCTACGAGCTGTTCAGACTTTCTGGATGAAAGTGATCCATCTAACCTTACCCCGGAAAGCTTCTATACCATTCCCGATCATGCCGAATCTGCGATTGCTGCAACTTACGCCGGTCTGCGATTCTATGGTGAAGGAGCAGGTATTTTCTCTGCCAACTGGCAAATGCTGGAAGCTGTGACAGGAACTGCCACGACTGAAACCGGACAGAACTCCGACTTGAATAACCTTTATTCTCTGATTTATGACGGGCAAACAGGGCATATTGTTAACTACTGGAATGGACTATATCGCCTTATTGCCAATGCGAACCTGGCAATAGATAAAATCCCGACCATACCATTTATTCCGCCAACAGGCACGGAAGCGCAAAAAACCAGGCTTATGGGTGAAGCACGTTTTCTGAGAGCATGGGCTTATTTCAATGTGGTGAGACTTTGGGGCGATGTACCATTGATTACAAAACCGCAATCGACCTCGTCCGAGGATTTTAGTCCTGTCAGAACACCTCAGGAGGAGGTATACAATCTGATTGTGGAAGATTTAGTAGCGGCTGAGGCAGCTGGATTACCTGCTTTCGAAACCAGTGGACGTGCAAGCCTAATGGCTGTCAAAGCATTATTGTCCAAAGTTTATTTGACTATGGCGGGCTTTCCGTTAAGTAAAGGAGCTTCTCATTATAAGCTGGCTGCGGACAAATCGCTTGAAGTAATTGCCTATTCAAAAGCTAACCCCAGCACCTTGAATTTGTTCCCGACCTATCGCGAACTACACGATGAGAATTTAAAAAACCGTGTAGAGCACCTGTTTCAAATTCAGTATAACGTTTCAGTAGCAGGGTTTCCTTTGAACGATTTCTTTCCAAACTTCAAAGCGGTAACTTACAATGGACCGGGAGGAACAGGAAGCACGGTACCAACCCTGTCGTTTTATCAATCATACGAGGAAGGTGACCTTCGCGCCAAAGATCAGGATGGGTACTTCTACACTACTTATTATGAAAATGGTACCGGTGCAAAATTCGACCTTGGCGCCCCTTACGTTTTCAAGTATTTCAACATTGCTGCTCTGGGAGGCCCTGGCATTACGCCAACCAGGCTTAACAACCTGAATGTAAACCTGATTCGTTATGCAGAAGTTCTGTTGATCCATGCAGAAGCTCAGAATGAAGTGGGCGGCCCTAACCAGGAAGCATACGATGCATTCAAAAGAATACGTGATCGCGCACAGCTTACCACACCTGCTATAGGAAGTTATACGCAAAACAGCTTCCGTGAGGCCGTTTGGAAAGAACGCTGGCATGAATTCTGCTATGAAGGAATCACATGGTTTGACATGGTTCGTTTACGCAAAGTGTTCAATGAAAAGACCAAAGGGTTTGACGACTTTGTAGGACACCTCAACCTGAATGTAGGAGCCGGAGTACCGCTTCAGGAAAAACATCTTCTTTTCCCTCTTGGAGTTCAGGAAATGAGAAATAACCCTAACCTGAAACCTCAGAACCCAGGGTATCCGCAATAAATAATCCAAAGCAACATAAATGATAATGGGAGCCCGTCAGCTCCCATTATCATTTAAAAAATATCCTGAATAAAGATATTTTCGCTATATTCACATTTATCTGATCCTGTCCGGGCCTACCTTAGTGAAGAACCCTATCATTCCAATACTCATTTCCATAGCGCTGATATTCCTTATAGAAAAATTGAGTTTATAGTATAAACCCCGCGATGAATTTGTTAATCAATTTAAAAATGAGCGGTTTTATGTAGTGATTTTTCCGGGCAACCCTATCTCCACAGAGATGAAAGAGATGTTGAGGGAACGGAATATAAATTATCTGGACTATTCAGATTTAACGGATCTGAAGGACAATGGTATGCTTCCTTTTGACAATGCCCATCCACGTCCTGAAGTCTATGCAGCCATCGCCGGACAGCTGAAAAAAGATCTGGAGAAAATGAAGATTCTGCAAAATGCCCATTGATAATCATCAGGATTACCAGACTCCGGGACTATGAATTACGCCTGAGATTTTCCTTATCTGATATTTCAGGTAAAGAGCGGAGGGTATTTAGAGCAAAGGCATATTCTTCTTTTGTATTGGCATTGAACATTTCCAGCGGGTGCCTGGAACTGATCATTTTAGTAGTATGGTTACGCAGAAACTCTCTGGGTGAATTGATTCCGGTAGCCAGTACTTCTTTCAGAGCTATGGCTAATCCCTTCGCTTCCCATATCCCCACCAGGGGTTCGGGCCATCCTGACTCATTCTGATATACCGTTGCTGTTTTCTCAGCATCCCTGTTCTCAATAAGCCGGCTGAGGGTTTCTTCGGTAATGAAAGGTAAATCCACAGCAACGATCAGCCAGTTCGCTTCGGGAAAAGCTGTGTGCGCAGATAAAATTCCATTGAACGGACCTCCGCAATCCACACTGTCCGGAATACAATCATAACCTGTCTCCCTGATGTCTTTCTGATCTTCGCGGCAACTGAAAAAAGTTCTCACACAAAACCGGTTCAGCAGATCATATAAATGGTGATATTGGTCCGTCTGGTGGTAAACAAGGGTGCCCTTATCCTGTCCCATCCGGCTGCTCCTGCCTCCTGTCAGTATGAGGCCGAACAATGCTGTCTTCTCCATTTTTTTCAGGTTATCAGGTTCCGTAAAGCTTATGTATTAGTTACTTCAGTCCCGGTTCTTCATCCAGCTTTTTCAGCAGCTCCACCACATTGGAAACCCTGAGCTTTTTCATAATATTAAAGCGGTGTGTCTCAATTGTACGAACACTTTTGCCTAACTGTTCCGCGATTTCCTTATTCCCGGCACCTTGGGCGATCATACCCAGAATCTGCTTTTCCCTTTTTGTGATGTCGTATTGCTGGGGGGTATCAACCTGTGGTGATTTCTTTTCTTTTACATTCAGGTAATTACTGACAAGCACCTTACTCACATCTCCGCTAAAGTACTTTTCCCCATTGTAAATTACCTTAATAGCTTTCATAAACTCCTCCTTGCTGGTATCTTTCAGCAGATACCCTGCAGCACCGCAATCTATTGATTGCAGAATGTAGTCTTCGTCATCGTGCATGGAAAGAATCAGCGCCCTGGTCGGTAAACCTGATGCAGTGAGTTTTCTGGTCGCATCCAGACCGTTCATTACCGGCATCCGGATGTCAATAATCAGTAAATCAGGGAGTAACCGGCTTACTGCCTCCAGCGCTTCCTGTCCGTTGGAGACCTCTCCTATCACTTCTATTTCCTTTTCATCTTCAAGCAGATTCCGGATGCCGTTTCTGACTAACTGGTGATCATCTGCCAGCAAAACTCTTATATTTTCCATTTTCAAGATAGTTAATCCAACGGAACGGTTATCTGAATAGTCGTTCCTACTCCTTTCACAGAAGTAATATCACATTGGCCGTTGACAAAATTTGCTCTTTCACGGATGTTAAATATACCATGACCCGAAGCTGAAAAGTGCCCTTCAGCTTCCAGCTTACTGATATCAAACCCCTTGCCATTATCCGTAATATCCAGCTGAAGATACCTGAAATTATGCGAAATCGTTATTTTAATCTCCGTGGCTTCCGCATATTTTATCGTGTTATTCACCGCTTCCTGAACAATCCGGTACAGGTTGTTTTCCACTTTACCCTCCAGTCTTGATAAAAACCCGGTTTTGTTTTCAAAAGTAACCTGTATATCTGCAATTTTAGACATTTCCTTACTGAACTTATTCAGTACTGAAACAATTCCGTAATCCGACAAAGCACTTGGCGTAAGATTAAACGAAACACGCCTTACTTCCCTGATTACTTTCAGTAAAAGTTCCCGGGATGTTTTCAGCTTTTCCTTTTCATGTGGCGATCCGACCGAATGAATACTTTCCAGGTTAAATTTCATGGCCGAGAGCAATTGCCCGATCCCGTCATGCATATCCCTCGAAATCCTTTTTCTTTCCTCCTCCTGTCCTTCCAGAATCAAAGCAGACCTGAACTGCTGTTCTTTCACCTTTTTTTCGATCCGTTCCCGGCTTATCTCCTGAGAAATCGCTTCTGCTTCTTTCTTTTCTGTTTCATCAGCACCGATGATCATCAGATCAGCCACCGATCCGTCTTCATTCATGGTAGGAACAATATTGAGCCTGAGCCACACAAAGTCCCCACTCCTGCTGGTTACTTTAATCTCTCCGTTCCATGATTGTCCGGAAAGCACCAACTGCCTGATACTTTTCAGATAATCTGCCCCGTACCCTTCTGACTCCAGCCAGTCAAACAGGTTTGCCGGCTTCTCCTCTTCAAATTCCATCACCATTCCGAAGCGTTCGGAAAAGAAATCAAAATCGCCTTCCGGGTTGCATCTGGCATATACTGTAAAGTCTTCAACCGATACGTCTACTTCCAGCAAATCCTGGTAGGCCTGCTCCAGTGAATTATACAATGCACTCATCTCCAGTGCCATTTTCCTTGATTTCTCTTCTGAAAGAGATCGTTTTTCAAACGCTTCCCGGATTGTTCGGACAGACGGAAGAAAAATGAAGAATACTTCAAAAGCAATAATGGCCAGCAAAACCACAAGCAGAAAAACTTCCATTCGCTTTAAGGCAAAAACCTTGGTTCTTGCTTCCTTTTCATATTGGGAAACAATCTGGTCCATACCTTTCAGAAAAGCCTTTTCATGCGCTACAATCGTATTTATGTAGGGTACAAGGCTGTCCTGAGAGACTGCAATATCATTTTCCAAAGCCGAATAAACTCCCTGCCCTGCTTTACTGATTATTTCATGGTCGGGATCAATACCGGCAAACATATCTGCTGAAACCCTGGAAGCAGGCACATGAAAGGATCCGTTACCTCCACCTGACTGAAGAATTCCGTACGCAGTATCCCACTCCATAAGCAGCGGAGCAAGATCATGCAGTAGTTCCTTTCTTTTAAGAGTATCAGCAGCATTCCCCAGCAACAAGACCGTTTTACTGATATTCTGGCTCAGCATCCGTTGTCTGCCGGAAAGGTTGATCAGGTGGGAATCGTTTTCCTGTTCACTGATAAATGACTGAATCAGCAACTGACTGATGATAAAACTGACCGCCAGTGCAAACAAGGCTATCAGATAATACCTTCCCAGTTTTTCAAATTTTGGTTTTGGTGCCAAAGGCTGATTCTCCATATTCATCGTAAAACAGATCTAAAATTACGTATTTATACTTATTTACCCAATGATTGCTGGTTTTGATTACGCTGCAATCCGGGTATTCATAGAGTCTGTCCGTTTTCAATGGATAATAGTGGCTTTGCTTTACCGGATTTCTTCATCATCAGGCTTCAAATCCTACGAATACGAATCCATCCTGAATTTTAACCGGATAAGTGGCAATATCACATCCATCCCCATTCAGGTTCTTTCCGGATTTCAGAGAAAATGTTTTTTTATGAAACGGACAGGCTACTTTAGGCTCCTCTCCCTCCGAACCGATCAGCCCACGGGAAAGGATCATCTGCATTTTGTGGGGGCAAAGATTCTGGCAGGCATACCATTCCTTTCTCCGGCTGAAATTAAAAACAGCTACCTGCAGATCTTTGTATTTGATACAAGCCCCGCCATTCTCGGGGAAACTTTCCACAGGGGCAGCTTTATACCAGTGCGTTACTTTGCTGAAGTCGGTATTTCTGTATTTCTCTAATTCCGTTATCATCGTATTGCGTAGTTATAGTTATCATTAATAATCGTATCATCCCCAGGATGCCGGGATTTTCTGACCTCTCATTTCCTGAAATGCGATCGTCGGGTCATTTTCTTCCACGTTCACAAAATGCCTGAAACGGGCCCTCAGCTCCGGGGTATTCACCACTTCTTTCCATTCGCAGGCATAGGTTTCTATCATCCGGGTCATTTCGCTTTCCAGCTCTGCCCCGATATTCAGTGAGTCATTCACCACTACATCCCGCAGGTAATCAATCCCTCCTTCCATTTTATTCAGCCAGGTGGCCGTGCGGTTCAGCGGCTCAGCGGTGCGGATATAAAACATCAGGAAACGGTCGATATACCGCAGGCAGGTTTCGCTGTCGAGATCCGTTGCCAGTAACTGAGCGTGCTGGGGTTTGGAACCGCCGTTACCGCATACGTAAAGGTTCCAGCCTTTCTCGGTGGCAATAATGCCAAAATCTTTACTCTGCGCCTCGGCACATTCCCTGATACAACCCGATACTGCCCCTTTCAGCTTATGCGGTGAACGCAATCCTCTGTAACGCTCTTCTACCTGAATGGCAAATGAAACCGCATCCTGTACACCAAACCTGCACCAGGTAGTTCCGACACAGCTTTTGACCGTCCGGAGCGACTTCCCGTAGGCATGACCGCTTTCAAAACCAGCATTGATCAGCTCTTCCCATATATCCGGCAGCTGGTCTACTCTGGCGCCAAACAAATCAATCCGTTGTCCGCCGGTAATCTTGGTATAAAGCTCATACTTACGGGCCACTTCGCCGATGACAATCAGCTTTTCGGGTGTAATTTCTCCCCCGGGAATACGAGGTACTACCGAGTAGGTACCGCCTCTCTGAATATTGGCCAGAAAACGGTCATTAGTATCCTGGATAGTATCCTGCTTTGTGATCAGCTCATTCCAGACACTGGCCAGGATAGACGCTACTGCCGGCTTGCACACCTCACAGCCATCACCTTTACCAAACTCATCCAGCAACACGTCATACGACCTGATTTCTTTTACCTTAATGATATCCAGCAGTTCCTGGCGCGAGTAGTCAAAATGCTCACAAAGCACATTTCTGACCTGCCTGCCCATCGCTTTCAACTGATATTTCAGCAAATCGCTGATCATGGGCATGCATCCTCCACAACCCGTACCCGCTTTGGTACAGGATTTGATTTCCGACAACTGAGTAAGTCCGCCTTCTTCAATAACCTTACAGATCGCCCCTTTGGTTATGTTTTCACAGGAACAGATCTGAGCTTCAACCGGCAGGTTTTCAATGCCGGAACCCTGATGCTCACTGGCTTTCCCGATGTTGAGTATCAGACTTTCCGGTACCGGCGGAACCGGCATGCTGTTCTGAACCATTTGCCACAGCATATTATAAGAAGAAGCATCACCCACCAGAATACCACCAAGCAGATTTTTCCCGTCGGGTGTAATATTGATACGTTTGTAAAGTCCTTTTACACTGTCTTCATATACAATAGATTTTGCTTCCTTACCAGCAGCAAACGGATCGCCGAAACTAGCCACATCAATACCGATCAGCTTCAGTTTGGTAGACATATCAAACCCCTTAAAAGGCCTGACAGGCTGGCCGGTAAGTTGATTCACCACCTGTGTGGCCATTTCATAACATGGAGCAATGAGTCCATACACCATGTTGTTACAGGAAGCTGCCTCACCGATAGCATAAATGGATTCGTCGCTGGTTTGCATATATTCATTTACCACAAAACCTCCCCGGGGAGCCTTCTCCAATCCTGATGGTACGGCCAGTTCATCCCGGGGTTTGATTCCGGCAGAAATCACCAGCATATCAACATGCAGTGAAGTGTCATCCATAAACTCAAGGCCCGTCAGCTTTCCGTTACCGTTAATCCGGCGCGTGTTTTTATTCAGATGAATATGAATTCCCAGACCTTCCAGCTTTTTCTGAAGCACAGCAGAAGCTGCTTCATCAAGCTGCCGGGGCATCAGACGGGGGGCAAATTCCACCACATGCGCTTCCAGACCCAGATCCAGTACCGACTTAGCGGCTTCCAGTCCGAGTAACCCGCCCCCCATAACAGCTGCCGATTTCACATTTTTAGCATAACTTATAATAGCGTCCAGATCTTCAATGGTACGATAAACAAATACCCCTTTTTTCTCTACCCCCTCCACAGACGGCACAAAAGCCCCCGAACCGGTAGCCAGGATAAGTGTATCATAAGGAACTTCCTCGCCCGTATGCCCTTTTACCGTCTTTTTTTCCCTGTCAATCGAAACAATCAGTTCATTGGTGCGAAGATCAATCTGATTTTCCTGATACCAGGTCCGCGGTGCCATTAATAATTCCTCCGCCGTAGTACCGGCAATATAGGAACTCAGATGAACCCTGTCATAAGCCGGCAATGGCTCTTCACCAAAAACCGTCAGATGAAAGTTTTGTCCGCCTTCGGCAGACCGCAGCTTTTCACAGAATTTAAAGCCTGTCATTCCATTTCCGATTACAACAATCCTTTTCATACTGTTCTTATTTTTGATTACAATTTTTCTACGTAATAACGCGTATCCTATCCGGCTATCCGGGGGCTAAATTAAAAAATAATTTTATAAAACTAAGTATTATTACTTATTTTATACTTAATTTTGTTTCGTTCAATTACGTAAAGAAGAAAGATATGCATTCACTTCCACGACTTTCCCTTGTTGGTGCAGGGCCCGGAGACCCGGAGCTGATCACCTTAAAAGCCATCAAAACCCTGCAGACGGCCGATGTTGTGCTTTATGATGCATTAGCCAATGAAGCCCTGCTGGAATATGCACCGCAGCACGCGTTATTGATTTTTACGGGCAAAAGAGCGGGTAATCATCACCATACCCAGGATGAAATCAACGAAAAGATTGTACATTATGCCTTTTTATACGGGCATGTCGTTCGTTTAAAAGGAGGGGATCCCTACGTATTCGGACGCGGTGGCGAAGAACTGGAATACGCTGCTTCTTTTGGTATTCCTACACAGTATATACCGGGTATCAGCAGTGCTTTGTCTGTACCGGGCCTGAGCGGCATTCCGCTGACCAAAAGAGGTATTAATGAGAGTTTCTGGGTAGTAACAGGTGTATTGAAAGACAAAACTCTGTCCCATGACCTGCTTCATGCGGCAAAATCCTCTGCAACCGTAGTGGTGCTGATGGGTATGCAAAAACTGACTGAGATTATTGTTTTATTTCAGCAGCATCGCTCCGGCGACGAACCGGTATCCATTATCCAGAATGGCAGTAAACCCGACGAACGTTCTGTAACAGGCTTCCTGAATAATATTCTTGAACTGCAGCAACAGGCGCAGATAGGAGCACCGGCTATTATTATCATTGGAAAGGTCGTAGCCGAAAAACGCTTTGCCAGGAAAGCCTGTCTTAACCAGCATTTGCTTCATACGCTCACCTCACCGATTGTTTCTGATATCCTATGACATTTTATGAAAACATTCAATAAAGCCACTTCTATTCAGTTAACCGATTTCAAATCTCCGCAGATGCGGGCATTTCACTGGTCATGGATTGCCTTTTTCTTTTGCTTTTTCGGATGGTTTGGTACCGCTCCCCTGATGGCCGTTATCCGGGATGAACTACAGCTCACCAAAGCACAGATTGGTAACATTATTATTGCATCGGTCAGCATGACCATTTTTGCCCGGCTGTTTATCGGCTGGCTCGTTGACAGGATCGGTCCGCGGCTGACCTATACCTACCTGCTCCTGGCCGGTTCCCTGCCGGTCCTATTGATCGGCTTTAGTACCAGTTATGAGACCTTCCTGATTTTTCGTCTGGCTATCGGGCTCATCGGAGCTTCCTTTGTTATTACACAATACCACACATCGGTCATGTTTGCACCTAACATTGTAGGCACCGCCAACGCCACCACAGCGGGCTGGGGAAATCTGGGCGGAGGTGTAACACAAATGGTGATGCCGCTGTTATTCGCGCTTTTCATTTCATTGGGAATCATGAAGGAAGACGCCTGGCGCTACGCAATGATGGTTCCCGGCATAGCCATGATCCTGTGCGGAATCGCCTATTATAAATGGACCACTGATTTCCCGGAAGGAAACCTCAGGGAGGTCCGGAAATTATACCCTGAACATTTCCGGAAGAAAAGCACTACAGATAAAAACCCGTTCCTGACAGCCCTGCAGGATAAACGCGTATGGGCTTTGTTTTTTATATACGGAGCCTGTTTCGGCATTGAATTAACCATCCACAATATAGCGGCCATTTATTATCATGACCAGTTCAATATTCCGGTTGCTACGGCCGGTATCATTGCCGGGCTTTTTGGTGTCATGAGTCTTTTCGCCAGAACACTGGGAGGTTACCTCAGTGACAAGGCCGGCATGGCCCGGGGGTTAAAGGGAAGGGCTTTTTTCCTGGGCGCTGTTACGCTGGCCGAAGGGCTATCCTTACTTATTTTCGCTCAGATGACCCTTTTACCCGTCGCCGTTTTTTCCATGATTATTTTCGGAATATTCGTGCAGATGTCGGCCGGGGCCACTTATTCTATTGTCCCTTTCATCAATAAAAAGGCTATCGGTGTAGTTTCGGGTATAGTGGGGGCAGGCGGAAATGCAGGAGCCGTAATGGCCGGATTCTTATTCAAAACAGATGCCTATTCCTATTCTCAGGCACTTTACATACTGGGTATAGCCGTAGCGGTTATCAGTTTTTCTTCACTGCTTATACGGTTTTCGACAGCTGATGAAGCCAATGCAAGAAATGAACTGGAAGCAACTGTAAAACATCGGCAACTTCAAACAGAGCTTGTGAATCGCTCATAAAAATCAGTATGATGTCAGCGGCAAAAAAAGCAGAAGTATTTAAAAGCACCTGTTCCTATTGCGGTGTAGGGTGTGGCATCCTGGTGAAAAAGGATGCCAAAGGAAAAATTCAGGTCGAAGGCAATCCCGACTATCCCGTCAATAAAGGAATGCTCTGCTCAAAAGGCATGAACCTCCACTATGTCGTTGAAGACAAATCCGACCGCCTGCTGTATCCTCAGATGCGGGCAGGGAAATCGCACCCGCTGGAAAGAGTAGACTGGGATACTGCCCTGAACAGAGCCAGTGCCGTTTTTCAGTCTGTCATCCGGAAATATGGTCCTGATTCCGTGGCATTTTATATATCAGGCCAGTGCCTTACCGAAGAATATTATCTGATCAACAAACTCGTCAAAGGCTTTTTACAGACCAATAACATTGATACCAACTCACGGCTTTGCATGAGCTCGGCAGTGATGGGTTACATCAAAACCCTGGGAGAAGATTGCGTACCGACAACCTACGATGACATAGAACTGTCTGATTGCATGCTGGTAGCGGGTGCTAATCCGGCCTGGTGCCACCCGATTGTCTGGAGAAGGATCGAAAAACACAAGGAGGAAAATCCACATGTTAAAATCATTGTTGCCGATCCCAGAGTGACACAAAGCTGCTCCATTGCTGACCTGCATCTCCAGCTTAATCCGGGAACAGACACTGTTTTATACCACGCTATCGGCAGATGTCTGATTGAGGAGGGCGACATTGATATTTCCTTTATTGAAAACCATACCGATGGTTTTACCGCCTATCGGGAGCAGGTCATGAAAACAACCCTTCAGGAAGCAGCTGTTATTTGTGACGTTCCTGAAAGTGATATCAGAAAGGCGGCTTCCTGGATCGGTGATGCCAAAGGCTTCCTGGCTTTCTGGGCGATGGGCCTTAACCAAAGTGCTGACGGTGTCAATAAGAACCTTTCTCTTATCGCGCTGAACCTCATTACGGGCCATATCGGCAAACCCGGCTCCGGACCGTTTTCTCTGACAGGACAACCCAATGCCATGGGTGGACGTGAAGTAGGTGGTATGGCTACCCTGTTATCCTCACACCGGAATCTCGCCAATCCCGAACATCGTGACGAAGTAGCCCAATTCTGGGGCGTTCCTTCTCTTCCCGACCAGCCCGGAAAAACAGCTACTCAGCTGTTTGAGGCATTGGAAGAGGGCACTATCAAAGCCGTGTGGATTATCTGTACCAATCCTGTCGTGAGCTTACCTGACGCGCGAATGGTGGAAAACGCCCTCAAAAAAGCACGTTTTGTAATCGTACAGGATATTTCCGGTAAAACCGATACGCTGCCCTATGCTGATCTGGTGTTACCTGCAGCGGGATGGGGGGAAAAGGAAGGCACCATGACCAACTCGGAAAGAAGGATCAGTTACCTGCAAAAATTTACCGACGCGCCAGGTGAAGCACTGCCCGATGCCGAGATTATTCTGCGTTTTGCCCGGAAAATGAATTTTCATGGCTTCAACTTCAGGAGTATGAGCGAGGTTTTTGCCGAACATTGCCAGCTGACCAGGGGTACCCATATTGATATTTCAGGGCTGTCTTATGAACACCTTCAAAATGCAGGGTCGGTGCAATGGCCTTTCACAGCCGGCGAAAAGCAGGAAACGAAGCGTCTTTTTACAGACAAACGCTTTTATACCCCCAACGGCCATGCACAGATTATTGCTGGAGGAGCTCAGAATACCGCTGAAAAAACAACCGGAGATTTCCCGTTAATTCTTACCACAGGGCGCATACGTGACCAATGGCATACGATGACACGAACCGGCAAAGTCAGCAAACTTAAAAAGCATATTCCCAACCCGTTTCTGGAAATTCACCCGGATGACGCCACCAGGCGGAATATCAAAGAAGGAGAAACGGTAGTAATATCAGGAAAACGCGGCGAGGTAAGAGTACAGGCACAAATAACTGACCGGATCAAAAAAGGGGTTGTGTTCCTGCCGATGCATTGGGGAAAAATAGCTCAGCAGGATTTTGCCAGAGCCAATAACCTGACTGGCAACGCTATCGATCCCATATCCAAACAACCCGATTATAAATATTCAGCTGTACAGGTAAAACGCTATAAATCCGAAAAGCAGAAGATTATCATCGTAGGTGCCGGTGCCGCTGCCTACCGGTTTATCAATACGTACCGGGAGATTAACCAGGAAGACGAAATTCATGTCTTCTCCAAAGAAAGATATCCTTTCTATAACCGGGTGCTTTTGCCCGACTATATCAATTATCACCGTTCATGGAGTGACCTGCAGAAATTTAAAAATGCAGAGGAGATGGACAAGCTCAATTTTCAGCTGTATATAGAAAACGGTATCGAATCCATTGACCGGACCAGCAAAACCGTTATGGATCAGTTTGGGAAACTGCACCATTATGATACCCTGGTACTGGCCACCGGAAGCCGGGCATTTGTCCCCCCTGATGCTCCCATGCACCTGCCGGGGGTATTTACCATGCGCAACCGCCACAATGCCGATGAACTGAAAAAATACCTGGATTTCAAAGGACATGTGGTCATCATTGGTGGTGGTTTACTGGGACTGGAGCTCGCGGCAGCACTCCGGGAAATCGATATTCAGGTGACGATTATACAGCTTGGATCAAGGCTTATGGAGCGGCAGCTTGATCCTATGGCCAGCGCACTGCTTCGTGAAAAAATTGATGAGATGGGCATTCATATCTTCATGAATAACCAGATGAGCCTGCTGACAAAAGGTGAAGGAGAGAAAGAACTGACCGTTCATTTAAAAAGCGGTCAGGAAATTGCCTGTAATGCACTGGTCTATACCATCGGTACTCGTCCTAATATGGAACTGGCTCAGTCGGCAGGATTGACCTGCGGGAGAGGAATCAAGGTCAATGACTATCTGCAAAGCAGTGATC
>JBEBXQ010000045.1:0-30221 GCA_040391535.1 Telluribacter sp.
GGGATCACATATATACCCGGACGGGCCACCTCACCCATTACCGAAATCTTGAAGTTAACATTACGAACCACTACGGTAGGTTCTTTCAGGTATTCTTCCAGCTTTGTACGGATCAATTCGGCCGCGGCCTGTGTCTGCAACCCTTCAAGTTTTATCTTCCCGATAAGCGGCATTTCCACATTTCCATCATTATCTATCAGATATCCTAATGGCTGCATCCGTGCTCCACCACTGGCTGTTGATGAATAATTAGAACTAACAACGGTATATTTATTCGGCAGATTAAACAATTCGTTCGACTCTTCATTCAAACTTCCGACGACAATGGAGAGGATATCGTTTTTTTGGATAACCGGTATATAACTATGAAGAACCTGCTCAGAGCGATATGGTAAAGTATCTCCCTGGAAATAGATAATTGACTTTGGAGAGACGCAGGAAGTAAGCTGTATAGTTACTATTGCGCAAACTATCATAACTGACGTGGCAACGCGACGCCACGGGCAAATTTTGCTTTTAAACATTTGACTACTTTCAGTGTTTATTAATACCGATAACGCTCTTATATCCGGAAAATTAAAAATCCTTGTTATTTATTCTATATTTCTTCAAACTAATTCAAAAGATAGTTTTTGAAAGGGTAATTAACCAACAGATTGGAATCGGCTGTTTTGCCTAGAGAAAGGAGATGTTCTATTTTGTGGGCATCGGTTCCGATAAAGGTAATCAAACCTTGTTTCAGTAACCAGTTCGCTGCTTTCCGCACACCTTCACCGTACTGGCCGGTAACTGAAAGCGCATTGAGCTGTAATTCACATCCCTGATCATGGAATTTACGGTAGATTTCTGTCTGTTTATGCAGATACTTATAACGCTCAGGATGAGCAAGTACCGGCTGATAGCCATGTTCCATAACCGAGAATAACAACTCTGAAGTATTCATTAATGGTGTTGTATATGGCAATTCCACCAAAAGGCGATTGCCCGGCAAAGTTAACACTTTCTCGCCATTTCGAAGCATTTCGACAAAATGTTCGTCTATAAAATATTCGGCTGCGGCATAAAGGGATACATCCAGCCCTTTATGTTTACAATAATTCCTGATATCATCCAGTCCGGATAGAATTATTTCGGGTGTATTACGGTAACAATCCCACATCACGTGTGGAGTCGTAATTATTTTTTTATATCCCAGCTCATGCATTTTCGATATCATGGCATAAGCTTCCTCCAGGGTTTGCACCCCATCGTCAATACCCGGAATGAGATGGGAATGCATATCTGTGCCGATAAACGGTAAATCAGGATTTTCTTTCTTCTTTTTTCTGAAAAAAAATGAAAACACAATGGAGGAATTTTAATTCATTGATGACTCAGCGTTAAACAACAGGCTTAACCGTAATGTTCAGCTCTTCCAGCTGTGCGGCCGAAACCGGAGACGGAGAATCAATCATTACATCGCGGCCGGAGTTGTTTTTCGGAAACGCGATAAAATCACGGATCGAATCAACACCTCCGAACAATGAACACAACCGGTCCAGACCAAATGCCAGTCCGGCATGAGGCGGTGCACCATATTCAAAAGCATTCATTAAAAAGCCGAACTGAGCCTGTGCTTCTTCATCACTGAATCCCAGCACTTCAAACATCTTTTTCTGAAGATCACGCTGGAAAATCCTGACGGACCCCCCACCCACTTCGGTACCGTTGATGACCAGATCATACGCATTGGCACGGATTCCCCCCAGTTCACCAGCTTCCAGCAGCGGAATATCTTCCGGTTTGGGACTTGTAAAGGGGTGATGCATAGCAAACCAGCGGTTTTCTTCCTCTCCGTATTCCAGTAAGGGGAAATCGGTCACCCATAACACTTCATACTGATCAGGATTGCGTAACCCTAAACGATTACCCATTTCCAGACGAAGCTCATTAAGCTGTTTCTGTGTCTTCGCATGCGCACCGGCCAGTATCAGCAACAGATCGCCGGGCCGGGCATCAAATGCTGCCACCCATTGCTTCAGTTCTTCTTCCGTAAAGAACTTATCTACCGACGACTTTACAGTGCCGTCTTCATTATAACGTACATAAATCAATCCTTTCGCACCGATCTGAGGGCGTTTCACCCATTCGGTCAGTTCGTCTACCTGCTTACGGGTATACACAGCCGCTCCCGGCACACTGATTCCGGCGACTGTTTCGGCAGCATCAAACACAGGGAAACCTTTGCTTTTTACAGCACCTGTTTCTGCAACTTCCGGAGAAACGAGGTATTTAAATTCCATTCCGAACCGCACATCGGGCTTATCGGAACCATAACGGCGCATCGCCTCTGCGTAATCCATCCTCGGAACAGCCGGCAGGTCTATCTGTTTCACTTCTTTAAACAGATATCTGATAAGCCCTTCAAATGTATTGAGCACGTCTTCCTGGGTTACAAATGACATCTCACAGTCTATCTGTGTAAACTCAGGCTGGCGGTCGGCACGAAGGTCCTCGTCTCTGAAACATTTCACAATCTGATAATAACGGTCAAAACCCGAAACCATCAGCAGTTGTTTAAAGGTCTGGGGTGACTGCGGCAGCGCGTAAAATTCGCCCGGATTCATACGGCTCGGCACGACAAAATCACGTGCGCCCTCCGGTGTCGATTTGATCAGCACCGGTGTTTCTACCTCTATAAAACTGAGGTTATCGAGATATTCTCTTACTTTCCGGGTAATCTGATGCCGGAGTACCAGATTTTGCCTTACTACCGGCCGTCTCAGGTCAAGGTAGCGGTATTTCAGGCGGAGATCATCGCCACCGTCGGTTTCGTCCTCTATCAGAAAGGGTGGTAGCTTCGCCGGATTCAGCACTTCCATTTCCGTTACTCTGATTTCAATTTCACCGGTGGGAATTTTATCATTTTTGGAAATCCTTTCCACAACCAGCCCTTTGGCTGAAACCACAAATTCGCGTCCCAGCTTTCTGGCAACACCCATCAGTTCCTGCGGCGTTTTTCCTTCTTCAAACAACAACTGGGTGATACCGTAGCGATCCCGGAGATCCACCCATATCATCCCTCCTTTGTCCCGGGTCCGTTGTACCCAGCCACATAAAGTAACCACGTTTTCTGTGTTACCCAACCGTAATTCACCACAGGTATGTGTTCTTAACATACAAAAATATAATATGTTTGATCTGTTTCGTTTATAAAAGAAATGCAAAACTAAGTAATTTTACCAAACGATTCCAAACCACACCAAAACTAAGGAATATAATTGCATCCGATACTATATGGTTATTTCAAAGAAAATACTGCCCTTCCTCCTTCTGAGCCTTGTCTCCTGTGATATCTTCAACAAGATTGAGCCGGACCAGCCTTCAGGAGTCCGGTCGCCGGAATTCAGCAATCAGCCTGATGTATATCAGCTGCCGGATCATTTTATTCATGAAGCTTCGGGGCTTGTCCCATGCCGCTATATAAACGGATATTTATGGACTCATCAGGATTCCGGAAATTCTGCTCATCTGTATCTGATCAGCTATAACGCCACAGAATTGCATCCGGTTGAACTGTCCGGAGCAGAGAATGTTGACTGGGAGGATATCGCCTCAGGCCCGGGACCTGAAGCAGGCGTGCAGTATCTTTATATCGGTGATATCGGTAACAATTTCGGAAGAAGTTCACGTTCGCTGGTCATTTACCGGATCCCTGAACTGAAGGAGGCCGGTCAGTTTTTCTCAGCTGAAAATCTGGAAAAAATTACATTTAACTACCCCGACGGCCCCAAGGATGCGGAGACGCTGATAATAGACCCGAAGACGAAAGATATCTTTATTGTCAGCAAAGAACTGAACAGAAGTGCCATTTACCGGCTGCCCTACCCGCAATCCACCCATGAAACCATGACAGCCGAATATATGGGTAACATTCCTAATGTCATTGCCGCCACCGCCGGCGACATTGCTTTTGACGGGGCCGAAATTCTGGTACGTAATTACGGAGCGGTGTTTTACTGGGCACGCAAAGATGGTGAAAGTGTAGGGCAAACCCTTCAGCGTATACCTGACAAAACGCTCCCCTATCACATTGAACAACAGGGAGAAGCTGTCTGTTTTGACAATCAGGCCAATGGCTATTATACACTTGGGGAAAAAGCATCGGAGAATCCGGTTCATCTGTATTATTATCCAAGAAAGAAGTAACAACCTCACCCCCGGCCCCTCTCCTACTAGGAGAGGGGAGGATCAGCGATTTAGCTGATAGGTCCCTATCAAAGGATAATGATCGGAAAATTTTACAGTATTATCCGTTTTAAAATCCAGTACCTCCAGCCTGCTTCCATCAAAAAACTGATTGTCAATACTTATAAAATACGGAAGCTGGTTGAAAGAAAACCCGAATCCTTTACCCTTTTCTTCAAAAGCGTTGTGAAGCGTTTTTCCCAGCTTACCATATACATAACTGAAAGGGGTTTCATTAAAATCCCCGCAAAGAATTACCGGATGCCGGGTAGCGCTGAGCCATGTCTCAAGATCCTTTAATTCCTTTTTTCTTTCATTCCATCCCTCTTTCATTTTGTTAAAGGTAATCCGCCCCTCCTTTTTCCGCCCGGCATACGTATCTTCCTGTAACAGCGACCCCAGGTTTAAAGTCATCGAATGCAGGTGTACACTAAAAACAGAAACCGTATCATGGCCAATGATCACATCAGCGCCAACGGCTCCGTTAAGGGCTCCGAAATCAAGATATTGTTGGTTAGTCAGCGGATAACGGGAAATAATAGCCGGACCTTCCAGTTTATACTTATTTCCTTCATTGCCCGTGTAATAGCTGTAACCGGCATTCTCAAACCAGCTTACTGAGAAATTTTTTCTGTTTCCTTTATAAGGAGCAAATTCCTGAAAACACAGAATATCAGCGTCCTGCTCCGTGAGCCATTTCATGAAGGCATCCTGATAGTCTTTTGAATCCTGATAAAAAGTTTTCTTCTCATCAAACCGCAATACATTAAAACTTATTACTTTCAGGCTCTTCTCATGACCAGTAGTCACTTCCGGCTCTGAACCAAACTTCACCAGTCGCGGATAAAACGGATACGCCAGCAAAAGCATTGCAAGCGCTGTCATCCATCGCCTGCTTCCTGTCATCAGAAATAACAAAAACAGTATACCATGCAGTAAAATCAGCAGTGGCAGAGACATCATCATAAAGCCCGCCAGCCAGTGACTGGTCAGCGTCCAGTAGCAAAGTCCGTAAACCAATAAAGTAAAGGCAGCAATAACCGAATACACAAAACCGGATAGTCCTTTTAAAATACGCATCAATCAATCAGAGGGGTTATGTTCCTGACAAAAGTACAACAGAAGGGACAATGCATGCTCAAAAAAAGGTTGTCATATAGTGCATTTTTTTGCCTGAATTTCATAATTAAGCTGTTTTTATGGTTCTAAACGTCAGGATTCCTCTTTTTTATATACAACACACTGCGCTTATTTTGGAATTAAACAGGAAAGAAACTATATTTGCACAGTATTTCGGTTTGTTCATGATCGAGGGGTAACAGACCCCTTTTTTTGTTGCCAGGTGTTTATGCCATTAAAAGAAGAAATAGAAAGATTACTGCCTGCGTTCCTTGAGGAAAACGATTTGTATGTGGTGGATATCAGTATAAAGCCGTCCAAAGTAATGCAGAAAATAGTCATTTTACTGGATAAGGACGAAGGTATTACCATAGACGAATGCGCATCGGTAAGCCGTCGTCTGGCTGCAGCACTGGAAGCGGAAGAGATCATTGAAGGGAGTTATAACCTGGAGGTTTCTTCACCGGGTCTTGACCAGCCACTCAGACTCCCCAGACAATACAAAAAAAATCTGGGGCGTGAACTGAAAGTCACCTTAAACGGTGGAGAAGTCATTACCGGGAAACTTACTGTTGCAGAGGAGGATCACATTGTATTGTTACCTCCGGCACTCAAGAAAAAGAAAGTACCGAAAGAAACAGCAGAAATAGCAGATCCGTCAGTAAAGATAGAACTCAATAATATTAACAAGGCTTTGATTCAGGTCTCTTTTAAATAGGAGCCAAAGCAGGGTAAATAGTGAACCTGAGCGTATATTAACCGACCATTCGTTAATCGATAACCAAATAAACCAAACATCCAGGAAATTCAATTATGGATAGCGGAATAATGATCGAGACCTTTGCAGAATTTGCAAGCTCAAAAAATATAGATCGTCCTACGATGATCAGTGTGCTGGAAGAAGTATTCCGTACGATGATTCGGAAAAAATACGGCACAGACGACAATTTTGACGTAATTATTAACCCCGAAAGCGGTGACCTTGAAATGTGGAGAACACGTGAAATCGTGGATGACGATTCTGAGGACATCTGGGATTATGACAAAATACCATTGGCCGAAGCACGGAAAATCCAGTCGGATTTTGAAGTGGGCGAAGAAGTAGCGGAAGAAGTAAAACTGGTGGATTTCGGAAGAAGGCTGGTACAGACTGCCCGCCAGACGCTGATCCAGAAGATCAAGGATATTGAAAAGGAAATGATCTATAACCGGTACAAAGACCAGGTAGGTGAACTTGTACTGGGAGAAGCATATCAGACGCTGAAAAATGAGATCATCGTTGTGGACAGTGAAGGTAATGAACTGAGCCTTCCCCGTACAGAGCAGATCCCGAAAGATCATTACCGTAAAGGTGATTCTATTAAAGCGGTGATTCATAAAGCCGAATTTAATAACGGCAATCCGAAAATCACGTTGTCGAGAACATCGCCGGTTTTTCTGGAGAGGCTTTTCGAAGTTGAAATTCCGGAGATCTATGACGGTGTCATTTCTATACGGAAAATTGTCCGTGAGCCAGGTGACCGCGCTAAAGTGGCTGTCGAATCATTCGATGACCGCATTGACCCGGTAGGTGCCTGCGTAGGGATGAAAGGTTCCCGGATTCACAGCATTGTCAGAGAATTGGGCAATGAGAATATAGATGTTATTAACTATACGGAAAATCTGGAACTACTGATCAGCAGAGCGTTAAGCCCGGCCAAGGTAAGTTCCATGCAGATCGACCGTGACAATAAAAGAGTGTCAGTATTTCTGAAACCAGACCAGGTATCACTGGCCATTGGTAAAGGCGGACAAAACATCAAGCTGGCCGGTAAGCTGGTGGGGATGGAAATTGACGTCTTCAGGGATGTTGAAGAATTGGGAGAAGAAGACGTAGATCTGTCTGAATTCTCCGACGAAATCGATGTATGGATGCTTGAAGAGTTACGTAAGATTGGTTTGGATACTGCAAAAAGTGTATTAGCACTCAGCAAGGAAGAACTGATTCGCCGTACCGACCTCGAAGAAGCCAGCATCGATGAAATTATGGAAATCCTGAGTAAGGAATTCGAATGATTATGGAATTGAAAATGAAATGATTACCTGATTAATCCCTTATCGGTAGACTTTGAGTAACCCACAGAAGTTAACTGGTCCGGAAGTGAGATTGAACGGGGCATTTCAAATCCGGGAAAACATCACTAAAGACTAATAATTAACTACTAAAATAGTATATGGCAGAAGAAAAAATGATGCGGCTGAGCCAGGTAGCAAGAACCTTGAACGTAGGGATTTCTACGATCGTAGATCATCTTTCTGCCAAGGGCTATGAGGTTGTATCTAATCCGAACACAAAAATTAACTTTGAACAGATTGAATTCCTGGCCAAGGATTTCAACTCCGGTGAGCTTCGAACCATGCTGAAACCTTCAGCCCGGGAAGAGCAATCCGCAGCTGAGCCTGTTTCCAGGGAAAAGCATAAAAGTGATATAGATGATATATTATATTTCCGGACACCACAGGCTGCTTCCCAGCAGACTGAAAAAGAGGAAGTAAAACCGGCTGAAACAAAGGAAACTTTCGAAGAGCCTAAACTGCCGGGTATTAAAGTTGTAGGAAAAATTGACCTTAAAACAGGAAAACCCCTTGCCCCGAAAGAGGAAAGCACACCTGTAGCACCTGAAACAGAAACAAAAGCTTCTGAACCGGAAGTAAAACCCCAACCGGAAGTATTGCCTGAAGTACCTAAACCAGAACCTGTTGCAGAAACCCCTCCGGTCGCCGAAATAAAAACGGAAGCGCCGGTAGAAAAAACACCTGAAAAGAATGTTGTCGCTGCTGAGCCGGTTAAAGAAGAAAAGAAAGAAGAAAAAATAATAGCATCAGAAGTAAGTTCACCTGCAATTCAGGAAAAAGAAGTACCGGCAGCACCGGCACCGAAAATACCTGAACCGGAAAAGATTGAAAAATCTGAACCTGTTGCAGAAAAACCTGCTTCTGAACCAATAATACAAACACAAAATCCGGTGACAAGCATTCCCGTGCCTCCGACTGAGGCTCCCAAAAATGAGGAATCTGCAGTAATTGAAGCAAAAGGTGAGACGCTTCGTGGATTACGCGTAGTTGGTAAAATTCAATTACCCGTAGATCCGCCGAAGAAAAAAGACACGCCTGCTTCTAATGACAATGCTGACAGAAAAAGGAAACGGAAGAGAAAACGTATTCGTGAGAATGACGTTCCGGCCAACCAGCGTCAGCCTGAAAATAAGCCGACAGGTACTGCTGCGACAACTCCAGGCGATCAGAAGCCTAAAACATCAACCACCCCTCAGACCGGCACAGCGAATGCCGGAGGAGGTAATAAAGGTGGAAACACAACCGCACAGCCAGCAAAAGCAGGTACTGCCAATAAAGCGCATCAGGGCAAAAGACGTGAGCGCCGCGAAGAGGTATCTGAAAAAGAAGTCAGCGATAACATCAAGGCGACAATGGCGCGTATGGGCGGAGGCTCGAATGTCAGAGGCGGTGCCAGAGGACGGGGCCGCAAACGCGATCGTCACGACGGAGCAGGATTTGACGGAGACAACCTGGAAGAATCAAAAATCCTGAAAGTGACCGAATTTATTTCGGCCAACGATTTGTCATCCCTCATGGATGTGACTGTACAGGAAGTCATTTCTGTTTGTCTGAATATGGGTATGTTCGTATCCATTAACCAGCGCCTTGACGCGGAAGCCATTACCTTTATAGCGGATGAATTCGGGTATGAAGTAGAATTTATCTCCGCCGACGAAGAATCGGATCAGATTGAAGATACTACTGCAGACGATCCCGAAGACCTGACCGACCGTGCCCCGATTGTAACCATTATGGGTCACGTTGACCACGGTAAAACGTCTTTGCTGGATTATATCAGAAGCGCTAACGTTGCCAGCGGTGAAGCGGGCGGGATTACACAGCACATCGGTGCCTATAGTGTAAAAACAAAAACCGGTAAAATGGTCACGTTCCTTGATACTCCTGGTCACGAAGCCTTTACGGCGATGCGTGCAAGGGGTGCTAAAATCACGGATGTGGTTATCATCGTGATCGCAGCTGATGACAGTGTGATGCCACAGACACGTGAGGCTATTAACCACGCTCAGGTCGCTGGTGTACCTATCGTGTTTGCTTTTAGTAAAGTTGACAAACCGGGTGCCAACTCTGAGAAAATCAGAGAAGAACTGGCCAATATGAACCTGCTGGTGGAAGACTGGGGTGGTAAATACCAGTCACAGGAAATTTCTTCCAAATCAGGAATGGGTGTGGATGAGCTGCTTGAAAAAGTATTGCTCGAAGCCGAAATGCTGGAACTGAAAGCCAATCCAAACAAAAAGGCTTCCGGAACGGTTATTGAAGCTACCCTTGATAAAGGTCGTGGTTACACCACTACCATTCTCGTACAGGCCGGAACGCTGAAAATCGGGGACATTGTTCTGGCTGGTGCTCATTTCGGGCGTGTCAAAGCGATGGCCGATTACCGCGGAAAACGGCTGAAAGAGGCAGGCCCGTCTATTCCGGTATTATTGCTCGGACTTAGCGGTGCGCCTCAGGCGGGAGATAAGTTTGCTGTGATGGAAACGGAAAGAGAAGCCCGTGAAATCGCCAGTAAGCGTGAGCAGATTGCCCGCGAACAGAGCATGCGTGCCCGTAAGCATATTACACTGGAAGAAATCGGACGGCGGAAAGCCATCGGATCATTCAAAGAGCTGAACCTGATCATTAAGGGTGATGTGGATGGCTCGGTAGAAGCTTTGGCTGACTCCCTGTTGCAATTATCTACAGGCGAAGTCCAGATCAGCATTATCCATAAAGCGGTAGGTCAGATTTCTGAATCTGATGTGAACCTGGCTATTGCTTCTGACGCGATCATTGTCGGATTCCAGGTAAGGCCTTCTCCCAATGCCAAGAAAATGGCCGAACAGGAGCAGATCGAAATCAGGCATTATTCGGTAATTTATCAGGCGATTGATGAAATCAAAGATGCGATGACCGGTATGCTCGCGCCGACTATCGAAGAGTTTGTAACGGGTAATATTGAAATCCGTGAAACTTTCAAAATCAGCCGTATTGGTACCATTGCAGGATGTTATGTAACTGACGGCTTTGTAAAACGTAATAATAAGATACGGATCATCCGGGCAGGGATTGTTATCCATACCGGAGAAATTGATTCGCTGAAACGATATAAAGATGACGTCAATGAGGTTAAATCAGGTTACGAATGTGGTCTGAATATTAAAAACTTCAACGATATTGAAGTCGGTGATATTATTGAAAGTTTCGAATTACGGGAAGTAAAACGAACTTTATAACTTCTAAGAAAGAGCCGGCGAAACCGGCTCTTTCAATATAATACCACCTCTGAGAAAAGTTTTTGACGTTTCACGGAAATAAATCCTCCCCAAAAGAATACGATTAAACCTTTTAGTCTGTTATTTTATCTAATGAACGTCTTTTCTATCTGGATGAACAGGAAAAGAAAATTCACAACAAAAAATAACACAAATCATGATAAGAAAATCATTCGTACTACCCCTGCTGACCCTCTTTGCTTCTGCTACAGACAACGGGAGCATAGCGGCTACGCATAAGAATACAATTGCTGAAAAGCCGGCAGTTCATAGATCTTCATCTGCACATACTTCTGTTTCCCTGCCAACCCAGGTCAAACCCGTTCCGGATTCATTATTTAATAAATATTACGATGCAACCGGCGGACAGAAACTCTGGAAAGAAATCAAAACTTATACAACCCATCAGAAATTATCTTCCAGTTCATCTGTGAATTATGATGTGGTAGTGAATGCTGATCTTGCCAATCAGTCGGTTCATAAAAGCCGTATTGCCATGAAACGGGAATTTATCTACGTTGCTAAACCTAATGACGGATGGCTGAAAATACCGCTGGGAAGTTCAGACAAAGCTACCAAATATCAGGTCAACGGGTTGAATGCTACAGAAAAGAGTAATCTTGTCAGTGAAATGTATAATTCACTTTTGCCGTTTTATGATTACAAAAGCAGGGGTTTGATCGCCTCTTACGCAGGTACCGAAACCATTAACGGCAAAAAGGTAGAGCATGTGGAACTGCAAGGTAAAGGGGCAGTCTATAATCTGTATTTTGACGGGCAAACCCACTTGCTTGCCCGTGTCAGAGAAAAATCAGACGGCGTTGAATATATCCGCACATATTCAGATTATGTGAAATCAAAATCCGGTATTTCGTATGCTTCAAAAATTGTAGAAACCAACTCAAAAGATAAAAAATCCACTACTATTTCTGTCACAGATCTGGTCATCAATCCCGTATTTGATCAGGCACTGTTTCAAAAATAATTCATAAGCTAATTCCGGATTTATCCTGAATCATGAGAAAGACAGCAATCCTTGCAGGATGCACCTTGTTATTTATCATTTTTATGATGGCGGTTGTCCTGCTGGGTATCAATACTCCGGCAGGACAACGGTTTATTACTAACAGGGTAAATTCGTATCTGCAGCAAAAACTTCAGGTTCCGTTTCACATTGATCATATCGGTATACGAATTCCTGACTGGATCGCGCTGGAAGGCATCTATATTCCTGACCTGAAACAGGATACGCTGGTATCAGGTAAAAAACTATATGTTAATCTGGACATGTGGGCGTTGCTCAGCGGAGATATCGGGATCAATGCGATTGAGGCTGAAGATATCCGTGCCAGGATAGTAAGGCAGGCTCCTGATACTACTTTTAATTATCAGTTTATCATCGATGCATTCGATAGCGGCACCCCACCTGACCCAGCCGATACGGTCAGTGTGCCCATGAATATGCGCCTCGATGAAATACTTCTGAAAAACGTATCGGTTACTTATCAGGATGATGCTGCCGGACTGGAAACCCATGCTCTCATTCCCGACGGGAAAGTTACCTTTGATGCGTTTAATACTTCCTACATGCGCTTTCACCCGGACAATGTTGTCCTTGAAGGAGCAAGGGTTTCATTGCTCAGCTATGCTCCTAAAGTAAAGGTTCATGAAATTGAAATTCCTGAAAACCCAGACGATTCCCTGGATATCAGCTTAGGGCAATTACAGGTAAAAGATTTTACATGGCAATATCAGGATGAGATTTCAGGATTAAGCAATGGACTTACGCTGGGATACCTGGAGGGGCGTGCCAATAAGATTTACCTCAAAAAACAGTACGTAGGACTAAAAAAAGTACAGATTGAAAACCTGGCGACCTATGTCAGATTTGACAAAACAGATACTCCGGCCCCTAAGGAAACACCAGCTGAGACTGTTTCGGAAGGACCCGGATGGACCGTACTGGCAGATGAGTTCACTATAGCAAACACTTCTGTCAGGTACGATGACGAATCTGTAAAACCAGCTCCGGCAGGAATGGATTTTGCGCATTTGCATTTTTCAGACTTCACCACTGATCTTAAAGATTTACAATATTCAGATACAGCCATTTCAGGAACGCTGAACAACCTTAGTTTTAAAGAGAAAAGCGGTTTAAAGATTGATGCAGCAAAAACGCTCTTTGCTTATACTGAAAAGGAAACCTTTCTGAAGAATTTTTACCTCAAAACACCTGATACCGAATTAGCGGCTGATGTTACATTACAGTATAGCAGCTTGGATGAGTTATCGGAACAGATAGGAAAAGTAAAACTTGATGTGCAACTTGATAAAAGCAGGCTTGGCTTTAAAGACATACTCCTGCTGGTTCCTGATCTGAAAACAACACCTCCTTTTAATAAACTCCCTGGTGGGTCGCTTACCGGTATGGCCGTTTTGAAAGGTACGGTAAATAATCTGGTGATCAGTCAGGCAGATTTTACAACAGGAAAGGCAACGCATGCCAATATCTCAGGACGCATTGCCGGCTTGCCTGAGACCGATAAACTTGAGCTTGATCTTCAGGTAAATGATCTCAGCAGTATCAGTGAAGATATTCAGGTTTTCTTACCCGACAGCACGCTACCACCAGACATACGCCTTCCTGAAACACTTGCTCTCAGCGGCGCCGTGAAAGGGGAAATCGAGGCCCTTATCCTGAACGCTACGTTGAAATCCAGCTCAGGAAATGCCGGTTTTAACGGACAGCTCCTGAATGTTCTGAATCCGGATGTGCTGACCTATACCGGAAATCTCGATATGGATAGCCTGGATCTGGGCTATATTCTTAATGTATCCCCTGAAGAACTGGGTACCGTTTCGCTGTCTGTTGCAGCCGAGGGCAACGGTATTGACCCCAATACAATGAATGCGACCTTAAACGGGACCATCAAACACGCATCCGTCCAGCAGTATATTTACAATAATCTGACACTTAACGGAAGCCTGAATAAAGGTATAGCCGATTTTCAGGCGAAAATAGATGATGAGAACCTAAGAATGCAGATTACCGGCCATTCGGATATTTCCCGCGATTTCCCTGATCTCAGACTGGATGCTGAAATTGCCGAATTCCAGCTGAAGCCACTTAATTTGTATACGGATGAGGTAGGTTTCAGAGGTTCTTTCAAAGTTGACTTTTCTTCATTGAATCCCGACAATCCGTTAGGATCAGTTGTAGCGGAAAATATTGTGGTTACCGATCAGGGTAAAGTGGTACCGGTGGGAAATATGTCCGTTAACCTGACCCAGGAAGCCAACGGCAACAAAACGGCAGCTATTGATTCGCCGATGCTTACCGCACGAATGAACGGAAACTATTCTTATCCGGAACTGGCCGACGTAGTCAGCCATGAAATCTCAAAATATTTTGAGGTGATGGATACAACATTGTCCGCTACACACCAGTTGGCCGCTTCCCGCTTTCGTTTCCAGGCAAAGGCTTTCTATCATCCTGTCCTGAAAGTGTTTGCTCCTGCCCTGACGGAGATGGATACCATTAGTCTGGCTGCCAGAGTTGACAATCAGTCTGATACTTCCATGCTTTTCCGGATTATTGCACCTTTTATTGACTACGATTCAATGAAAGTTTCCCAGACGAGGTTCGGGTTAGCAGGAACGGGAGAAAAGGCGGTTATCAGAGGTTCTCTTGGTGAATTTCAGATGCCTGGTTTCAGAATCCGCAAAGCAGAAATTACCGGTGATATGGCTCAGAATAAGATTCAGTTTGACTTCACTGTAAAAGACTCCCTGGATAAAAGACAGCATGGTTTTTCAGGAAATCTGGCCATTGATCATAAACGATACCGCTTCGGGCTGACGAAAGACATCCTGCTTAATTATGTAGGCTGGGTTCCGGAGCCTGAGGGCTATATTGACTATAACGACGAAGGATTATATATCAAAGATTTTGGTCTGAGCAATAACCGCGGGGAACAGCTACTGCTCACGTCGGCAAGAGATTCGGTGAATGCACCTATCAGAATTATGGCAAAAGATATTCAGATAGGGCCGCTGGTGACTATGGTACTTCAGGATTCTACGTTTGCTGACGGAACACTGAATGGTGATATCCGTATACGCGACTATATGAAAGAGCACCTGATCTTTGGGGGTAACTTAACCGTAAACGGACTCAAACTGACACAGATTCCGATTGGTGATCTCAATATCCGGGCCACCAATCGTGACGAAACTAAAATTCTGCTGACCGCTACCCTGTCCAATGAGGACAATGACCTCAACATTTCAGGCAATTATGCCCCCGCTGAGAAATTACCGCTGGATTTTAAAATCGCTATAAAGAAATTATCTGCGAAAACCATTGAAGCTTTCAGTTTTGGTGAGCTGACCCAATCCAAAGGACAACTGACCGGTGATCTGACGCTTAAAGGCTCTACAGATAATCCTGCGTTGGACGGTGCCGTCAAATTTAATGAGGTTGCCTTCCGGATCAGTCAGCTGGGCGCTATTTACCAGATCCCGTCCAGTAATCTGAACTTCAATGGCCAGAAAATCCTTTTCAATAACTTCATTGTTACGGATAACCTCAACCAGGAATTGAAAGTGAATGGTAATGTAGACATATCATCTGTGCCTGATGTCGGTTACGATCTGACCATAAATACCCGCAATTTCACAGCACTCAATTCGACCCGGAAAGATAATGATATGTTCTTCGGGAAAGGCATTGTCAATGCTGACCTGCACATCAAAGGCCGTGGAAGTGAATCGGTCATCGATGGCGACGTTAAACTGATTTCGGGAAGTAATATTACGGTAATTATGCCTGATAATGCGTCAGCTTCCACAGGTGAAGGTATTGTTGAATTTATCAGTCCTGAAAAACCGGAAATGGCTGGAATGACGCTGACTCAGGAAGATTCAGCTGAGGTCACACAGGCGCCTGTTATTGGCTTTGCCTCCGAGATGAATCTTAATATTGAAGCAGACGATAAATCAGAATTTACCATTGTTGTGGATGAGCTCAACGGTGACCAGCTTAAGGTGAAAGGAAACGCCCAGCTGAATACCGGTATAGCACCTAACGGTCAGCTCTTCCTGCTGGGGTTGTATGAACTGACCGAAGGCTCATACGATCTGTCGCTTGAAGTATTGAAAAAACAGTTCATCATCAGAAAGGGAAGTCAGATGCTATGGACAGGTGATCCTATGAAAGCCGATATTGATATAACGGCAGTATACCCGATCAATGCTGATTTGTCCCAGTTGAGTTCTTATGGTGCCGAATTCGGTAAAACCCCTTTGAATGTTCTCCTGAAAATTCAGGGAAATCTTACCGCACCGGTCATTAAATTTGAAATTGAGCCACAGGCCGATATTCTTTCAAGGAATGTAGTTAATAAAATCAATGACAATATTCTTACACAACTGAATAACAACAGCTCGGAAGTCAACAAACAGGCTTTCGCATTGCTGGTCATGAACCGCTTTATTACAGAGCAGTCAGGCACGCCTGGTGCCGGCCTTAGTGCCGAGGGTATTGCCCGCCAGAGTGTAAGTCAGCTTCTGAGCGACCAGCTGAACCTGCTGGCGTCGGATCTGGTGAAAGGAGTTAACCTTAATTTTGATCTGAATTCGTCAAATGATGGCGGAACAGCCCGCACCGACCTGAATGTAGGTTTGAGCAAAGGGTTTCTTAATGACCGTCTCACCATTGCAGTAGGCCGGAACTTTGAAATTGAAAACAGTGGAAACGCTCCAAGCTCCACAGAGATTTTTGATAATATTTCGGTTAATTATGCCCTGACAAGAGACGGGCGTTATATGGCCAGAGCATACCGTAAAAATCAGTTCCAGACCGTATTGGAAGGGTATGTCGTTGAAACAGGTGTCAGTTTTGTTATTACCATGGATTATGATGCGTTCCGTGAAATTTTCCAGAAGTCAACCGGAAGCAAAAATGAAAAATAACCGATTGATATACGGGCTTATTTTCATTCTGGCCGTTATCGCCGGAGGATGTTCGGTCAAAAAACATATCCCTGAAGGTGAAATGTTATATGTGGGTGCCAACATTACTTTAAAGCCCGATACACTTGCTCCTAAAATGGACCTGAACAATCTGGAAAGTGAACTGGAAGGACTTGTACGCCCCACTCCCAATAAAACACTGTTTGGCTACCCCTATAAAGTAGGCTTGTACTATTTTATGGGAGAACCCAAAAAGGAAAAAGGCTTCCGGAACTGGTTCCGGAAAAAACTGGGAGAACCACCTGTGTTTGTTACCAACCGGATGATATCGACCAATTCAGATATTCTGAAAAGCCATATCAATAACGAAGGTTATTTCCGTTCAACGGTACAGGGGAAGCTGGAACCGGTGAAATCATACACCACAAAAGCATTATACGAAGCTTCTGTAAAGCAACGCTACACCATCAATTCCTACCAATACCGGTTAAAAGACAGTACCGGCTTTTATAAAGACCTCAAAGAGACTGAAGCGGCAAGCTATCTGAAACCGGGCAATCCTTACCGCCTTGAAGTAATAGAGGCAGAAAGGAGCAGAATTGACGCCACACTCAAGCAAAAAGGGTATTATTATTTCAGTCCGGATCATCTCATTGTAAAAGTCGATTCGTCTTTAAATAATCATAAAGCAGATCTTTTTCTGGAACTGAAACCGACTGTCCTTCAGACCGCGCTTAAACCCTACTATATAAGAGACATTTATGTTTTTGCAGAATCCGAAAGGATTTCATCCGATTCAACCGCGGGGAATACTGAAATCAGGCGTGGCATCAAAATCGTTGACAAAACCAACTCCTACCGGAATTTCATTTTTACAGACGCCATTGCATTTGAAAGGGGATCTCTTTATAACACAGAAGCACACAATACCTCTCTTGCACGGCTGGTCAATCTCAAGAACTTTAAATTTGTTAAAAACCAGTTCGAGCTGATTCCCCGCTCCGACTCCTCCATGCTGGATGTGTATTATTACCTTACACCACAGAAGAAAAAATTCGTTCAGACTGAATTAAGCGGTGTTACAAAATCAAATAACCTGGCCGGGGTTCAGTTTAATGTAGGCTGGAGTAACCGGAATATTTTCAGGGCAGCTGAAATGCTCCGCATCAGTGCAAGTATAGGAAAGGATGTGCAGATCGGAGGAGGAAGTGCTGCCAATTCCAATGATTTTTTCCGTTTTTCCACCGAAGCCGAACTCTCATTTCCCCGTTTCATTATACCTTTTTACAATCCGGATCCGGTATATAGCAGAGGATTGCCACGTACCTCCCTGACACTGGGATACGAATCACTCAATCAGATAGGACTTTACACGCTCACTTCCATCAGAGGGCACTGGAGTTATTACTGGCAGAAAAACACAAAATGGGAACACACACTTTCCCCGCTTGGTATTAACCTGGTAAGACCCGGCAATATCAGCAATGAGTTTATTGAAAAGCTTTTCGAATCTGAAAACCCGCTGGATTTTAACCGCTATCTGAATATACTGCAAAACAGGCTTATCCTTGAATCTCAGTATAATTTCACCTTTAACCCGACCCGGAAAAGATTCAGCCCGCATCAGTTTGTCATCAGCGGGGGGATTAACCTTGCAGGAAATATAGCAGGGCTTTTCATCAAGAACAAAGACCCGGAAAGTGATATTCACGGACAGATTTTCAATATCCCCTACGAACAGTTCAGCCGGTTCGATGGTGAAATAAAATATTTCTATGATGTCAACAGAACGGTAAGATGGGCTAACCGTTTCCTGTTCGGGCTGGGGATCCCTTACGGGAATTCCAAAACACTTCCCCAGATCAAGCAGTATTTTGCAGGTGGAAGCACCGGAATCAGAGCTTTTCAGGCAAGGACAGTCGGCCCGGGTGCCTATTACTCAACGCCTGAAGAACGGGCATCATTCGGTAATAACTCCTATGGAGATATCCGTCTTGAGTTCAATACCGAATTCCGTATTAAACTATCATCCTTATTGCAGACCGCTGTTTTTATGGATGCCGGGAATATCTGGGAATACCGCTATTCTGAATCTTCCAGGTTTGGAGAAGAAGCCGCTTTTACCTCTGATTTCTATAAGCAGATAGCTGTTGGCGGAGGAGTTGGCCTGCGCCTCGATTTTTCGTATCTGGTTTTTCGTCTTGATCTGGCTGTACCCTTCCGCAAACCCTGGTACACTATAGATGAGGATAAGACAACACCATGGGTATTTAATGAAATGAATTTCGGGGATAAGTCCTGGCGAAAAGAAAACCTGGTACTGAATATTGCTGTTGCATTTCCTTTCTGAGCCGTTTTAAAAAACGGTGATCTTTATTTTCTGAAATTGTTCCATCCGCACTTCCCGGCCGGGTCTTCAAGGTCTGCTGAGCAATGCCGGAAATTTAACGCTGAATTTAACAGCAAATATCATTGCTGTTATTCCGTCATCCAATCCGATGAAGATAGTACTAAATCATGAGTGTCGTTAATAAAGCTATTCTATTGTCTTTGTGATAAAAATTCCGAATATCTCACTACACAATTACTACAATTAATTGCATATCAATATATTACTATAATTTCGAAATATTTATACCTCTGAGCACCCAACTACCTTCCGTTCAGAATACAACCGGTTGCCTGACCCTTTCCTGTTAAAGAAATTGCATTTTTTCGTGCATCCGGATTTCAACAAATACTGTCCGGCTCTATTGTAGCAATCATTTTTCCTCCATTTATATAAAAATATTTAAGAATCTTCCGTAAATTCCCCTTTTCAAAGAACAACCCGTTACTAAAATTACGAAAACAATGAGTACTTCGCGCAGAGATATTCTGAAATTAGCAGGTTTGGCGATGGCAGGGACAGCCTTCCCAGCTATTATTAAATCAAACAAGGTATATGCCGGAATGAACAGTGAAACCCTTAAAGTGGGTTTGATTGGATGTGGTGGTCGTGGCTCCGGGGCTGCAAAACAAGCCCTTTCAGCTGATAAAAACACTGTTTTACATGCTGTTGGTGATATTTTTCAGGATAAAATGGACCTATCGCTGGACAGTCTGAAAAAAGTGCACGGCGACAGAGCGAATGTTCCTCAGGATCGTCAGTTTATTGGTTTTGACGCCTTTCAGAAAGTGTTGGATTCAGGAGTAGATGTGGTTATTCTGACTACGCCTCCTCATTTCCGCCCGCACCACCTGGAAGCAGCAGTAAAAGCAGGAAAACATACATTTTGTGAAAAACCGGTTGCAGTAGATGCACAGGGTGTAAGGAGAGTACTGGAAGCGGCAAAAATCGCGAAACAGAAAAATATCTCCCTGATGTCAGGCTTCTGCTGGAGATTCCACTTCCCTAAAAGAGAAGCTTTCGGACGTATTCTTGACGGTGGCATCGGTGATGTAACTACTGTATACAATACTTATAATACCGGCCTGCTGTGGTCTAAACCACGGGTAGACGGCATGACTGACGCGGAATATGTACTTCGCAACTGGTTATACTATACATGGCTGTCAGGTGACCATATTGTAGAACAGGCCATCCACAGCATTGATATGATGTCATGGGCTTATGGTGATAAATTGCCTGTCAGCGCATCCGGAACAGGTGGCCGGCAGGTACGGGTAGACCCGGCATTCGGTCATATTTATGATCACTTCGCTATTTCATACGAATATGAAAACGGTGCAAAAGGATTCCACTTCTCACGCCAGCAGGCCAACTGTGACAGCAGCTATCTTGTTGAATCATTGGGTACCAAAGGCCGGGCTATGGTGAACTGTTCCAAAAACGTTCATGAAATCACAGGAGCGAAAAAGAACTGGAAATACGAAGGTAAGTCTAACGACATGTATCAGACTGAGCATGATGAGCTGTTTGCAGCTATCCGTAGCGGTAAAACGATTAACCAGGGCGAAGCAATGGCCAACAGTACCTTGTTAGGTATCATGGGTCGTATGGCTGCCTATACCGGTAAAACCATTACATGGGAGCAGGCATTTAATTCAAACGAGCGCCTCGGCCCGGCAGTTGAATCGTATAGTTTTGACATGAAAGTACCCGACATTGAAATCGCAAAACCAGGCATTACCCCATTTGCATAATCCATTTTAAAGCAAATGAGTTGATTTCAAATAAAGCCTAATTGTAAATTTCAATGCAAAGAAGAACATTTTTGAAAAATACCATGGCCGCATCTGCAGTTGTGGCAGGTGCAGGAATTACGGATGCATTTGGTAATACTTATGCACCGTCATCTCCTCCTCCCATGATTAAAAAAAGCCTGAAATGGGGCATGGTGAAAGGTGATAACCTTTCTGTCATGGATAAGTTCAAGCTCCTGAAGGAAGTAGGTTTCGACGGTGTTGAACTGGATGCTCCCAATAATTTAGATGTAAAGGAAATACTGGCGGCAAGGGATGCTACAGGTCTGGAAATACCGGGTGTAGTTAATTCCGTACACTGGAAATCCCCTATGTCTGATCCTGACCCAAAAGTGAGGGAAGCCTGTACACAATCCATGATCAAGGCACTTAACGATTGCAAAACCTATGGCGGAACAACCGTTTTGCTGGTTCCTGGTGTCGTTAATGATAAAATTTCATACAAGGATGCCTATGAGCGTTCACAGGCTGAAATCAGAAAACTATTACCTGTAGCCGAAAAAACAGGTATTAAGATTGCACTGGAAAATGTATGGAACAGTTTCCTGATCAGTCCGATCGAAGCGGCCCGTTATGTGGATGAAATTAACCATCCGCTGGTAGGCTGGTATTTTGACGTAGGGAATATTCTTCGCTATGGCTGGCCGGTCCACTGGATTGAAGTATTAGGTAAGCGCATCATGAAACTGGATATCAAAGAATTCAGCCTGAAAAAAATGCAGGAGGAAGGTCTTTGGAAAGGTTTTGGTGTAGAACTGATGGAAGGCGATTGCAACTGGCCGGAAGTAAATAAAGCCCTGACCAAAATTGGTTACAGTGGCTGGGCTTCGGCGGAAGTAAACGGCGGAGATCGTGAGCGCCTGGAATTCCTGGCAAAACGAATGGATTTAATATTCAAAGCATAAGGATCAATAGCAAAGAGAGACTGCCTCAGAACTCAAAACCGGGCAGTCTCTCTTCCTATTCAACCCACCCCCATGGTGCCGGAGGTTCAGGCACTTCATTACTGAGATCAAATAATACTGAAATCTCCCGGTCACTTCCGATCCGCTTCAGGTTATAACTGAAAACCATCTCTTTCAGTGTTATCCACCAGACATTCCCTGACGCGTAACCGATTCTTTCAGCAGTTTCTTTATCGGCAGGAAAAACCTGCATATCGGCGAAGCCAGCATTCGTGGCAGTTCCCCCGTATTGTGTGATTTCATCTTCGCTTCCATCTTCATGCCGGTGATCATGCTTTAGAGTAATCATTCCGTTTTCTTTTGTCAGAACCCATGTTCTGGACCGGTTGTCCCCTACATAAAAAGGAATGCGGATACGGCCCGGCTCACAGGCGCGCACATGCATGACGAGCTTTTTATCATTAAAGTCGGGATGAGATATGCCGGGTTTTAGCCGGCCTTCAAACGACTTGCCGCACAACTGCTGCAATTGTTGCCAGAACTCCTCGGCCGGTTGTACTTTCTGAGCATACAAGACCGGAGTGAGCCATAGCATTAAAACGGTAAAAACTGATTTCATTAAAAAAGAGATTAAACTGACCTGCCAATGATAACAGCTTCTAAGGTACTAAAGAAAACCATTACGCTGAAATCCTCTGAATGTTTCTTCAATACCATCATGCATATGAATGTTAAACCCGGCAAAAGTCTGACACTTCACCGGCTTTCATTCTGTTTTCCTGTATTTTTATAAAACAATCAGCTGAAATTTGTATAAAATTGTAAATCAAAACGCAGCGCATTACAAATGATTCATTCTGTTGCCATAGCATAAATCAGCATTATAATTTTTTATCAGAGCTTCAAAACAAATACAACTATGAAGTCCCTCTCTCTTTTGGTTTTAATTTTCCTGACTGTATTACCGGATCAGTGCATTGCACAGACAGATTCTACGGAATACAAAAAAATCGTCTCCTTAGTGCAGCAGACGCAAAAACAATTTATTCCTGACAAAAGAACCGCTGTATTTGAACTGAACCCGGACAAAGCCGGAAACCTGCACATTGAAACTACAGATCCGCAGGCCGAAAGCTTTTTCAGGCAACAACTGAGCACACAGCACATCCGGACGACCGTTACCACGGAAGTATACCCTTCCCCTACCCTGAAAGATCAGGTATACGGACTCGTCAATCTTTCGGTGGTCAATGTACGAACCGCTCCGCGCCATTCTGCCGAAATGGCTACTCAGGTTTTATTAGGCACACAACTCGATCTGTTAAAATTTGAATCGGGTTATTACCTTGTCCGGACACCGGAAGGTTATATTGCCTGGCTTGACCATTATGCGGTTAAACCCAAAACCCGTGATGAAATCAACGAATGGAAAAAGCATAACAAACTCATCTTCACGGCAGACTATGGTCATGCGTTAGCTGAAGCAAGCCCTCATTCCAAACGGGTGTCGGACCTTGTAATGGGTAATATTCTTGAAAATCTGGGAGAAGCAAAAGGTTTTTACAAAGTAGGTTTCCCGGACGGACGGACCGCATTTATACCCAAAGCGGAAATGACTGATTATAGCCAATGGCTCAACCGGAAAACGGTTACCGCGAAGGAAATTCTAAATATTGCCGAGAAGCTCATCGGTGTGCCGTATCTGTGGGGCGGTACTTCCATCAAAGGCGTGGATTGCAGCGGATTGACAAAAACCGCCTATTTCATGAACGGAATGATCATCCCCAGAGATGCTTCACAGCAGGTACTATCCGGTCAGCCTGTTGAAATACTGGCAGAAAACAAAGAACCGGATCAGCAAAAAATCCTCAGCAATCTGCAGGCGGGAGATTTGCTTTTTTTCGCAGGTTCAAAACAAACGAATCCTGATGCCAGGGTTACCCATGTTGCCATTTATATCGGGAATGGAGAATTCATTCATTCGGCAGGACTGGTCAGAATTAACAGTCTTATTCCGGGTACTTCCAACTTTGATGAAACACAATATAATACCCTGGTATCAGCCCGGCGATATCTGGGTTATGCAGGTACTGAAGGATTGTCACTGGTGTCGGAACATAAGGCTTACCGTCCCTGACCTCCTAAAACTATAAACCCGGATACAACCTTATTTATCCGACTGCATCCGGGTCCACATGATCCTAAATCTTTATGAACAATTTCTTTTTATACATCCATCTCAGCAATAGAAATTCCAGCCCCAGAATCAGAAAGCCACTTACCAGTGTGCGGTAACCTTCACCAAAGACAGCATCGTAGTTTTCACCCAGATGAGTCCTGAGTGAACTGCCGATAAAAGCGTCAATTCCGTGGGCAATTAAATAAGCAGCAATGGAATTGGTGCCAATCACGATCAGGAAGTAAAACCACGATTGCTTCTGTTTTACATCGACAACAATATAAAAAAGTGTCAGCAACAGGAAACACCATGCACCGCTGTAAAGTACCCATGCGGGTGTCCATATTCTTTTTACGATCGGATTCATTCCCGTCCAGCTCAGTAACAAAGCTCCTCCCATCAGACAGGCCGACGCAATGACACACTTTTTGATAAAAGCTGAGGGAGACTCCATATTTCTCAGCCATTGTCCTGCAATTAATCCCAGAAGCATCGTACCGAGCGTTGGAATAAAGCTCAATGTAGAATACCCTCCCCTGTTAAATAAAAACTCCTTTTCACGGGGAAACAGATTCATAAACCACTGATCAAATGCCCACGCCGGGTTTGTATTCTTATTCCAGTGCGCTGCAAAACCGCTTAAATGATGCTCCCAGTCAGCCGCTACCCCGGCCATTGACCAGTCAAAACCCGGTCCGGGTAAAGGATAAAGCGCGAATAACAGAAAATATCCTGCCAGAATACCCCCCAGACTTACCCACTGGATTCTCTCACGGGCAAACCCAAGTGCAAACAAAACCGGATAGCCTAATCCGATCTGGGACAGGGTATCTTCAAAAGTAAAGTTGGTTTGCGTCGCATTCATCGAACGAAGGAAAACCCCCAGGAACACCAGAATCAGCGAACGTTTGATCGTATGCATCCACATGGTACGTTTATCCTGTTTTTTTGAGATGCGGCTGGCAATCGAATAAGGTAATGCCACACCCACCAGAAATGAAAAGGACGGTTGAATCAGATCATGTAATGAGCAGCCAATCCAGGGGACATGGCTCTGATGAAAACTCAGAAATTCCCAGAAAGAACTGTCGGGATAAGCTTTGGCTACATTGCTGAGGCGCAGGACTTCAGCCATCATCAGAAACATGACAAAACCCCGGTAGGCATCCACCGAGGATACTCTTTGAGGCGGTAACGTATTTTTCATTCGGGTAAGTTATTAATACTGGAGATTAAAAGCGGGGAATTATTCGTTTTCTACTGAATATACCGCTGACAGGCGCAAACAGCCTATTCCGTCAGCCATATAGGAATTATTAAGAGATAATCTTACATTTGGCTCCTAAACATATCTGGTATGAATCTGGCAGGAAATATTATATGGCTGGTTTTCGGAGGGATTTTTATCGCACTTGAATATGTGCTGTCCGGAATTGTACTGTGCCTGACAATCATCGGCATTCCGTTTGGGCTTCAATGCTTCAAACTGGCAGCGCTGGCATTATTCCCTTTTGGAAGAGAAGTCCGTGATAAGCCACAGGCCTCCGGGTGCCTCAGTACTGTTTTCAATATCATCTGGATTTTCATGAGCGGTATATGGATAGCGCTGACGCATTTATTTTTTGGCCTGCTTCTTTTCATCACTATCATCGGTATCCCATTTGCCAGACAACATTTTAAACTGATGGCGTTGTCCTTTACTCCCTTCGGGAAGGAAATTATTGAAGGGTAAATCAATCGCATCAGTATTTCCGGAAGTAAACCATCTTTAACCTGCATACTAATTCCAAAACCCCATTTCCTATGATACGTAATCTGATCGTAGTACTTCTGCTATTCGTTACCTCTCTTACAAACCTTGCATCCGCAGAAGTTACAGTTCCTAAAATATTCAGTTCTCACATGGTTCTTCAGCGGGATAAGCCTGTGCCTGTGTGGGGCTGGGCCGATCCTAATGAAAAAGTGACTATTGCCCTTTATGACAACCAGCAGAAATTACAAACCAGGACCATCAAAACCGATAAATCGGGCAAATGGAAAACCGAACTGGATGCCACTACTGCTGGTGGACCCTATCAGCTGGTCATTAACGGAAAGAAAAATGAAATCCGATATGAAGATGTATTGTTCGGGGAAGTATGGATTTGTTCCGGGCAATCCAATATGCAGTGGACCGTCAATGCGTCTGCGAATGCCGCAGAGGAAATAAGCAACGGTAACCATCCGCAGATCCGTCATTTCGCCGTACCCCGCGAAATGAACCTGACTCCGCAAAGTGATGTTTCCAAGGGATCCTGGCAGATCGCCACACCGCAAACCGTTGGTGAGTTTACGGCTGTAGGTTATTTTTTTGCAAGAGACCTGCAGAAAGAACTGAATGTCCCCATCGGGCTGATCAATACTTCCTGGGGAGGAACTATTGTCGAAACCTGGATCAGCAGGGACGCCATCGCTTCTTTTGACGAATTCAGCCAGCACCTGCCCACCATTCCTGCTACAATGGAAGCCCTGAATGAAAAAGGGAAAGAAAAGCTGAAAAACCGGGTACTGGAACTGCAATCCGAGATTCCCGGTGTGGATATGACCGGCACCTGGGCTGCAGAAACTTTTGATTTTTCTGCCTGGAATACGGTTGATCTTCCCCGCCTGATCGATCAGGCTCCTTTGAATGCCCTGGATGGAGTGGTATGGTTTAAACGGGATATTGAAATTCCGGCCAGCGCACTGAATCAGCCACTGGTTTTAAGCCTGGGCAGAATAAAAGACATCAATCAGGTATATATTAACGGCACCAAAATTGGCGGGCATACCAAAGAGTTTGCGAAAGAAAGAAGTTATGTTATTCCGGCCAATACCTTTAAATCCGGCAAAAACAATATCACTATCCGTATTGACAATGTAGGCGGAAGCGGTGGGTTTCTGAGCGACAAATCATGGCTGTTTCTTTCAGGAGGTGACTTTTTTGAATCGCTGACAGGTGAGTGGAAGTACCGGATCGAACGCATTTATACGGACAAGGCCTTTGCAGGGCCCAATGATACAAGCACATTACTTTTTAACGCCATGATTGCCCCGCTGATTCCTTATGCGGTTAAAGGAGCCATCTGGTATCAGGGAGAATCCAATGCCGGCCGGGCTTATCAGTACCGCAAGTCTTTCCCGCTGATGATCAGCGACTGGCGTAAACACTGGAACGATGATTTTCCTTTCCTTTTTGTACAGCTGGCAGGTTTCAATGCTGCGTTGGGTACAAGTGAAAAAGGAAGTACCTGGGCCGAATTAAGGGAAGCTCAGTCCATGACGCTCACTGCCCTGCCCAAAACCGGCATGGCCGTTATTTCCGAAATTGGCGAAGCTACTGACATTCACCCGAAAAACAAACAGGATGTAGGCAAACGACTGGCTGCCAATGCGCTGTATACGGCCTATGGAAAAAATATCAGCTTTTCCGGCCCCGTCTATAAATCGATGCAGGTGGAGAATCATAAAATAGCAGTAAGCTTTGAGCATACAGCAAACGGCCTGACGGTCATGAATGATCATAGTCCCAACGGTTATCTGCTGGGTTTTGAAATTGCAGGAAACGACAGGAAGTTCTACCCGGCCAAAGCTGAAATCAGAGGCAACCAGGTGGTTGTATGGAGTGATAAAGTCACGGCGCCGGTGGCAGTCCGCTATGGCTGGGCTGATAATAATATTGCCATTAACCTGTACAACAGCGAAGGATTACCCGCATCGCCTTTCCGGACTGATACCTGGACCGGCATTACCGAACAGGTGAAATTTAAATAATCCGGACTCGGGTATCTGCCTTATCCCGTTCCGGATCAAATAAATATTGGCAGTTGCCGGGCCAAATGTGTATCTTCGCCCTATCCTTATGATCATATCTTCGGCTATGGTCATAAGGATTTAAAACATCGTCAATTTGTATAAACATGGCAATTCAGTATCGCTTTAATAAAGAAAATGCATCCCGAAAGCCAGGCATTACTCCCCTGAAAGAGGCCATAGACCGTATGGTGAATTCTTACCGGCTGAGACAACAGTACGATGAAACGTATGTATCCGTTAACTGGGAGAAGATTGTCGGGCCGGCCATCGCAAACCGGACTACCAGAGTTTATATCAAAAACAAAGTACTATTTCTGCAAATTGATTCCGCACCTTTACGTAATGAACTGGTGCGTGCCAAGGAAAAGTTAATCAGTTTCGTCAATCAGGAAATGAATTCCCGGTTGATTGAGGATATCGTTTTTATTTAGTTTATTTCTCAGAAGTGATAACATTACCTCCGTTTTTAGAACCCGGTGATACGGTGGGCGTACTGGCTCCTGCCGGCTACATCAGCTATCAGGATCTGCTGCCCGGTCTGAATTATCTGCGTGAATCCTGGCGGTTACATGTGCATGAAGGGGGCGCACTTACACAGGTTTCAGGACCCTTTGCCGGTAGCGATGAGGAACGCCTCGCAGATTTGCAGTCAATGCTTGATAACCCTGACATTAAAGCCATTTTTGCCGCCAGAGGTGGTTATGGCTGCTCCAGGATCATTGACAGGATCAACTGGACCGCATTCAGGAAAAACCCGAAATGGGTGATCGGCTTCAGCGACCTTACAGTTGTGCTTACTCATCTGTACCAGGAAGGATTCGCAAGTATTCACGGCGCCATGATCAGGCATCTGATGCAACCCGGAGGAGAAAAAGCACTGTCTTCGCTTCGTCAGATCTTATCGGGAGATAATATCCGGTATACTACCACTGATCATTTATTCAACCATCCGGGAAAAGCCACCGGCGAACTCATCGGAGGCAACCTGTGCCTTTTTACGCATCTGATCGGTTCAGGCTCTTTGCCTGATACTACAGGAAAAATACTGTTTCTGGAAGATGTAGGCGAATTTTACTATAACCTTGACCGGATGGTTATCCAGATGAAACGTGCCGGTATTTTTGACCATCTTGCCGGATTGGTTATCGGGCAGTTTTCTGATATGAAAGACCTGTCTTCATCTGACTTCGGCATGACGGCCTGGGAAATCATTCATAGCCATACGAAGGAGTTTTCTTATCCTAAAGTTTATGATTTTCCTGTAGGCCATGTACAGGACAACAGAGCATTACCGGTAGGATGTCCGGCAATGCTGCATGTAACAGGTGAAGGCTCAGCACTGGATATTTTTCTGAATTCAATTCATTGATTATGACACAGATTAAGGATAAGATTGTATGGATTACCGGCGCTTCTTCGGGTATCGGAGAGGCTATGGCTCATGAATTTGCCCGAAAAGGTGCCAGGCTTGTCCTGACAGCCCGCAGAGAAGAAGAATTACTCCGTGTAAAAAAGGAAACCGGGCTATCGGATGAGAATATATTTATTTTGCCTATGGACGTGACCCGCCTGGAAGAGGCCGGGCCAGCAACCGAAAAAGTGATCCGTCACTTTGGCCGGATCGACATCATGGTGCAGAATGCAGGTATCAGTCAGCGCTCCAGCGTAATTGATACGGAAATAGAGGTATATCAGCAGCTTATGGATGTCAATTTTTTCAGTGGTGTAGCGCTCACCAAGGCTGTGTTACCTTATATGATCGCACAAAAATCAGGGCATTTTGTCGTAACCAGCAGTGTGGCCGGGAAAATAGGCACCCCGAAACGTTCGGGTTATAATGCCGCAAAACATGCCGTACAAGGATTTTATGATGCGCTGAGGGCCGAAGTACATGACGACAACATTCAGGTGACTATCCTTTGTCCGGGCTATATCCGTACCAATATTTCTGTGAATGCCCTTGACGCGAAAGGCAATAAATTCAATCAAATGGATGAAAATCAGGCCAATGGAATTTCTGCGGAAGAATGCGCCGGTCAGGTGATCAGAGCTGTGGAAAACAATAAAAAAGAAGTGGTCATTGCCGGATTAAAAGAAACAGCCGGGTTATATTTAAAGCGCTTTTTCCCGGGATTATTATACAAAATGGTCCGGAAAAACGCACCGAAGTAAAAAAACCTTCAGAAAAGTACTCTTCCTGTCGCAGTATCCTCCGGCCGATGCGGAATACCGGAATTTCTGACGGTTTCCTGAAAAGTGCCTGTACATTAGCTGCATCATCTGAATACGCCCTACTTTTGGCCAGACGCATATTGTACAGTGCTGCTAAAATCAAACAAGCTTTTCCGCAAATTAATATTCAATACAAACCCTCACAGGAGTATAGGGATTTTATATAGATGCTTA
>JBEBXQ010000046.1:0-30121 GCA_040391535.1 Telluribacter sp.
CCTTTTCCGTCAGGCAAATGACACGTTCCGCAATACAGATTATAAGCAACACCTCCGGCAGCCAGTGCCTCTTTCTGCAGGTTATCTTCTTTTTCGTCCGGTGTCTTAATATTCGTGCGCTGCTTGCGTGCTTCCATTCCTGAGAGCTGTTCACTGCCAAAGTTTTTCTTATTGCCTTTATACATGATCCGCCATATTTTCCCGTTGACGCTTTCGGAAATATACAGGGATCCATCAGGCCCCTGTGCAATGCCCATCGGACGAGCCGCTGCATCGTTGGTATTTACGATCGTATCTACCTGTGCAAATCCATCTGCAAATACTTCCCAGTTTTTGGTAGGTTCTCCGTTTTCAAAAGGGACAAAACAGACAAAATAGCCTGCCTGAGGATAAGGAGCACGAATGGTAGATCCGTGAAAAGCAATGAAGGCCCCGTTTTTATATCGTTCCGGAAACTGATCGCCGGTATAGAAAAACAGGTCATTTGGTGCCCAGTGGCCCGGGAAACCGATAAGGGGTTTATCTACTTCATGTGCGTTTCCTTCTTTTTTACCGTCTCCGCCGTACTCAGGATTCAATACTTTTTTCTCCTGAATCCAGTCATAGTAGTAATAGGGCCAGCCACCGTTTGTTCCTTCTTTTACCCTGAAAAACTCTTCCGATGGCTGTAAGGCACTCTGGTAATTGTCATACAGATCGGGCCATACTCTCGAAAAATTATCCCGGCCATGCTGTAATGCATAAAGCGTTTTGTCCTGCGGATTCCAGTTCATGGCGACAATACTGCGGATACCGGTTGCAAAGTGCTTTCCGTCAGTCTGAAGCTGGTTTTTCTTTTCAGCATCGAACCGCCAGACGCCGCCGTGAAGTTCGAGTTCAGGACAGGGGAACTGTCCGGGAGAACCAGGTTTTCTGTTTTCTTCCTGGCAGACATCACCCGGAGCACCAAAAGGTACGTACAGATGCCCTTCATCATCAAAAGCGATGGGTTTCGCAATATGCTCGGTACGGTAAGGCCTGCTTTCATAATCATCTATTACAATCGTATCCCTTTCACTCTCCGGAATAAGTTTTCCCGGCGTTAACTTATTTCTATATACGTAACCTGTCGTGCTGTAATAAATGTGATCTTTATAAATACTCATAGCGGTTCCGTAGTTCCCCGGATCAAGATAATCACCGAACGACTGGATGATATCCGCTTTGCCATCCTGGTTGGTATCACGTAAAGCCACATTGCCGCCTTCAGGTGTAACGGCTCTTAACTTTACATAAATATCACCATTGTCACGGATAGCCAGATGCCTTGCCCTTCCAATACTGTCGGCCACAACCAGGGCATCAAAACCACCCGGCAAAGCCAATCCTCCGTTATCGGGATCACCCTCCGGCAGATTGCTGCTGTTACATTGAATAAAACCTACACCAATCACACACGCAAGCGAACCTATTTTTAATGTTTCCCGGAAATTCCTGATGATTAACCGGTTCAGAAATGAAACTGTACATTTTCCTTTTTTATTCATAAAAATCCGATTTAATGATATCACAGATTCTACCTATTATTTACCTGCTACCGGAATGCTCAGCGCATTCAGGTCGTAAACGATTTTGCCTTCCTTAATGGTCATTTCACATTCCAGTTTCTGATTTCCGATTTGTTTATAGCGGGCAACATCATAAAAACCAAATTGGCCCTTACGGAGATTAAGCACAGCGATATCAGCAACAGCCCCAACTGAAATATGTCCCAGTTCAGGATGATTAATGACCTGTGCGGGTTTCCAGGTACTGGCTTTGATCACCTCAGACAGGTTCATACCCATTGTCATAAATTTCGCCATCACATTCAGCATATCTTTCATGGCGCCATTCATACTCCCTGTATGCAAATCGGTACTGATAGTGTGAGGAAAAAGCCCGGCTTTCAGGGCTGGTATCGCCTGCGAATAACGGAAACTACCTCCACCATGCCCTACGTCAAAAATAATACCCCTTTCACGGGCAGCCAGTACAAATGGTTTCAGCTGTTGGGTTTCAATATCGACAATAGCCTCTTTGGTTTCCAGCAGTTCGCCATAGGTGTGTGTAAAAATATCACCGGGACGCATTCTTTTCATAAACAGATCTTCAATGGATAACCTCGGCTTACTTCCTCCAAAATCTACCATAATGGGGACATTGGCCAGCTTTCCGGCCTCTACTGTACGATCGACCGCGATAAAATCAGGACTGTGGAAGTGCGCGACTTTAATACCCACGATATAGTCTTTGTACTTACGCACTGTTTCCGCGGCCAGGCTGGCATCAAAATACTTTACATCCTGCTGGAACTCGGTATATTCGTGGCCTTTCATACCCGCCCTTGATATATTCAGAAAAGCCAGCACGCGGGTTTTGGAACGGTCGATGATATTCTTCTTAAAGATATCAAAATTGTCTGCACCGGGTCCACCGGCATCTACAATGGTAGTCACTCCAACCCTGAATGTATGACCGTCAGGATGGAGGGAACTGAACCCGTCGCTCAGGTCACCCTCTTCAGTAGTTCCGGCAAAAACATGGCCATGAATATCGATCAGTCCGGGTGTAACATATAACCCTTTGACATCAATGACCTGCTTGGCTTTAGCAGCCGGAATATTTTTAGCTACTTCAGCAATTACACCGTCCTTTACCGCTACATCCATTACCTGATGAATATTGTTTTTAGGGTCAATTACATGACCACCTTTTAACAATAAAGTATATTCCTGCGCCCATGCCGGCGAGGTAAGGAAAGTAAGGCTTATTACTATTAAAATATATCTCATCAGGGTCAGGATTAACAATAATTAACAATGTTCAATAATTTCACATACGCAAAACACAAACCTTAAACGGCTGCCTTGCTCAATTCTTCTTTTATCCTTTGCGCTACAATTTTATCCTGTCCGGGTTTCAGCATAAAAGCAGTGATCCGGATACTATCGTCATCTTCCCAGGCAATGACTTCGACAGAAGGCTCACCCAATCGCAGCCGGTCACCCATTTCTGTTTTTGTAATCTTAATTTTCGACGGATCCCAGGCAATTTTCAAAGAAGGGTTATGATTAGCTACAGGCGGTACAATCACTTCTGTTTTAACACCATTAATATTTTGTACAACCTTTCTGACCACATCGATTCTTTCCTCCCATATCTTCCAGTCTTTGGCATGATCATGTCTGATATACCGCTCCAGAGCAACGTACATCCCGATAATCTCTTCTTTATTTACTTTCTGTCCTCTGCCAATGCCTGAACGTGGAGGTGCACTTAAACGGGCAGCCGCGATCAGATCTTTCCTGCCCATCAGAATACCTGCGCTTTGAGGACCCAGCATAGCTTTCCCTCCTGAAATACATACAAGGTCAAATCCCATCTCATTGAACCGCCACAGGTTTTCTACCGGTGGCACATCGGCTGCAATATCAATCATCGAAGGGATCCCGTGTTTTCTGGCAATGGAAACGAATTCCTCATGCTGAATAACACTATCCGGAGCTTCCCGGTTAAGATACCACAGCATGGCGGTTTTCTCATTCATTGCTTTTTCGAGTTCGGCACGGCTTTCGGCTGTAACAATCGTGACGCCGGCATTGGTAAGCGCCTTATGGTATCCGTTGGCATGATTCTTCAGCATGAGTACCTCAGATTTCATACCGGTTCCTTCAAGAAACGGAAGCTGGCCTACTTTTTTGTTGTCCATACCTGTCAGCACACCAGCCATACCCAGCACCAGTGCCGACCAGCAACCAGCTGTTACCATAGCCGCTTCAGCCCGGCAAAGTTCGGCGATCTTCTCTCCTACCTTATCCTGTACATCGTCCAGCAAGGCATATTGCTGAGCACTACTCTGAATCGCCTGAATAACTTCAGGTGGCATAAGGGAAGCCGTCATAGCGGTATAGTTACCAGCGGCATTGATGAATGTCCTTAATCCCAGCTCCTTAAAATAATCCCGCACGGGCATTGCAGCCGTAGCTTTGCTCTCCATGATTCCACCTGTTACCACACCGCCGGCAACCGGCAAAACGGAAATTCCTTTTAGAATATCTCTGCGTTTCATGTTTATCGGTTTTAGGAATATCTTCTGTTCAATCAATATTGTGTAAAAGCCTTTATTGATCCTTCTGATACTCATCACAAAAAGACTTCTGTCTGAAAACTATTTCTTAAACCTCTCCGGAATAATAAATTCATAACCGGCAGGAGGCCAGGGGCCTGTACTTTGTCCGGTAGGACGGGGGGCTTTGGGGATAATCGGTTCAATTCCTTTCACATTATATTTTACATTCAGGAACGGTGTTTTGATTTCTTTTTGCCCATCCACAGAAGACCGGATACCCATGTCAATCATGCCGCTCGTCAATAAAGTTCTTTCTACCGGGCCCTGGGGTTTTCCGGAAACCAGGAACTTCTGAATATTCAACGTGAGATAACTAAAGTGGGAATAGCTCATACTGTGATCCAGTACAAACTCGGTGGATACTGTTTTCCCATCTGCTCTGGCAGCGTAAGCCCAACCTTCCTTCACCAGTTCATCAAGCATCACTATGGCGCCTTTTGTACCGTCATTATAACGGATGACTACTGCTTTAGGATTCTTCACCAGCTCCCGCATAGTACCGGTAGCGCGGTTTTTAACCCTGTTACAGGCCGCCTCCACCAGTTCCTTTGAAATCCTGCCTTCATCCATGGCCTTCCAGACCGAGTCTCCCAACAATCCCTGCACACTGGCCACACCGGTTTCGCCGCCTGCTCTTCTTTCCACCATACATTGCAGAATTTCCATTACGTGAAATCCGTATGCATCCAGAGAGGCATAGCCAATCGCTACCGCTTCGGTAATACGGGTACCTAAAGGATGTACCAGCATGGGGTCACGCCAGCAATAAGGCAAAGAAGATCCGGCCATCATCGGCACTTTCAGTTCCTGTCCGCGGTCATATACCCATTTACTATCCAGCCAGCTATAGGCCAGATGCTTGTCTGTGAACAGGGGAACGGATTTATCCGAAGCATCAAATACTCTGAAAATCTGTTCGAGGTAATTCATACGGGGATACATTTTAACGCCATACCGGCTATTGGGATAGTCCCCGTGCTCTCCTACGTAAATGACCGCATCTACCGCCAGTTTATCTCCGCCCAGCGTCAATGCCTGAGCGATAGTCGGGTATACGGCAGCATTATTCATTCCGGCAATACGGACACCGGTATCATTATCGCCGATCTGATCAATCCATACAGAAACGATCTGCACTTCCGGTTTCACCATCCCGTCGTCGGTAGGGATACCGGCAAATAATTTCGTAGCAATTACATCAGCATGTGCGCTGTTGCGATAGATATTGGCGATAAGGGCTACTTTCTTTATCCCTTCAGGAAGAGCCGGCAATGTTCCGGCCATTTCCAGCTGATTCCCGGAACGCGCCCATTCTACAAGGCCACCCTGCGCTATAGAGGAAAACAGAGATAAGCCTGCTGCTGTTCCGGCCGATTTTTTGATAAATTCTCGTCTTACCAGTCCTTTGTTCGATTTCATTGTTATGTTGGTCAGGAATTAGGAATCATTTATATTTTCTCAGCCGTTACCAACCCATGGAATACCCGTTCCGGCGCGGGTCTGCACCGCCACTGATCCAGCCGGTTTTGTAATCTTTCATTACGCCCTGTGAACCTCCCACACTCATGGTCCATTCGCCCAGACTGGTATCCAACAGAAAGCCCATGTCCCTGAGTGTCTGCAAGGTTTTTTCGGGAATACGGGTTTCTATAATCAGTTCTTTCGCCGGCACACTGCCTTTTTCATCTTTCCATCTGAATCGGGGAGCGCTGATTGCATCCTGAATATTCATTCCAAAATCCACCACATTCATGGCTACCTGTGGTACAGACTGAAGAATTCCATAACTACCGGGGGAGCCTACCACCAGTTCAGGTTTCCCGTTCCGGTGAAACTGCAGCATACCACCAATACACCAGGTGATTCCTTTTCCGGGTGCAAAAGAGCTGGCTTTATTTTTTTCGATGGTCATCCAGTCCAGTGCATTGTTATACACCACCCCGGTATTCCCGGCCACATAACCAGAACCAAACCCTCCGCCCAGCGTTTGTGTAATCACAACAGCATTGCCCTCCTCATCCATGGTTGCCAGTGTGGTGGTCGCATATTTATACTCAGGCTGATCAGCGGTATTGAAATCATCGTACACGGGCATCACAGCACCCTGTATCTTTCTGTTTTTCTTTCTTTCCGCTACTTTCGCTACCACTTTAGCCCGCTGGCCTGCAATGTATTCATCCGAAAGCAGCATCTTAACCGGCACATCCACAAATTCCGGATCACCGATATATTTTTCACTATCCAGCCGGCTCAGGTGCATGGCTTCCATCAGATGTGCCAGATAGTCTACACTGTTGTGCCCCATTTTCTGAAGATCAAACCCTTCCATAATTTTGAGTACCTGCATCTGCTGCAACCCCATACCCGGAGGTGGATTGTTGTAAACGGTATAATCACGGTATTTCATAGCAATGGGCTCTGTCCATTGTACTTTGTCCATCACCGAAGCCAGGTCTTTCTCCGAAACAAAACCACCGTCTTTCTTAAAGGCCGCTGCCATTTCCCTGGCAATATCACCTTTATAAAACACCTCCGCACCTTCTGAGGCAATACGGCGCATGGTTTTCGCCAACGGCTTGTTGGTAAAGATATCACCGATCCTGTATGGATCCTTTCCGGATTTCAGGTAGATGGCGGCAGCTTCAGGATGAGGTGCCACACGGTTGACGATGCCTTCCCACATCGCCTGATCATATTCCGTAACGGGCACGCCATTTTCAAGATAGTCAATGGCAGATTCAAAAACCCTGGAAAGCGGCATTGTACCATAGTCTTTCACGGCTTTGTTCCAGCCGGCAAGATTTCCCGGTACCGCTACGGTTTTGGGCCCGATGGATTCCATGCCACCGTGTCCGGCACCATCCGCCAGTTTTGTGGCGTTAAGCACCGATTCCGCGTCAAACGTTTCGGGTACCCAACCACCGAATATCAGTGATTTTACTTTCTTTTCCTTTGCTGAATAAAAAAGCATATACCCTACCCCACCTGTCCCCGACATGAAAGGTTCAACGGCATTGAGTGTTGCAGCGGCTGCTACGATTGCATCTATAGCATTGCCTCCCTGCATCAGGATCTTCTGTCCGGCCAGGCTGGCCAGCGGATTAGCGGTACATACCATCCCTTTTTTGCCATAGGAAGCCGGCCTCAGGTTTGTTTTCGCTGCCTGCGCAACTGCTTCCTCTGCGAAAGACAGCAATACTGCCCCGGTCAGACATGCCAGAGTCATCCGCTTCACTTTTGTCAGTATTTTCATTTCAAAAAAGTTAAATACGATAACCGTTGCTGTGAGTTCTTTATTTTAATTCCACAATCATCTCGATTTCGACCGGGATATTCATAGGCAGTGATCCCAACCCTATAGCTGATCGTGCGTGCCTTCCATTTTCGCCAAAAACTTCCACCATCAGATCTGAGAAACCATTGATGACAAAAGGATGCCTGTCAAATTCAGGCACGGCATTGACCATCCCCAGCACTTTCACAATCCTTTTTACTTTATTCAGGTCACCAATTTCGGATTTCAGCGCCGCCAGTAAGCTGATGCCTGTCAGCCGGGCTGCCTGTTGTGCCTCTTCAAAGCTGATTTCGGCACCTACTTTTCCCCTGATAAATTCTCCGTTTTCCTGTAAAGGCCCCTGACCCGATAAATACACCAGTTTTCCTACCGTAACCGCCGGAACAAAATTGGCCATAGGGGTACCCGGTTTTTTGAGCGTAATACCCAGTTCCTTTAATTTTTTTTCGGGATCAACCGATTTCTGAGCATGGACTGTTGTGCCCGCCAGTAACACTGCCAGAAGACAAAAAGCAGCAAGAATGGATTTATGCATTAGCTTCATCATACTAAGTGATTTATTTGGTAAAGATTTTATCCGGATTAATCCTGCTCAAAAGGGAACAGTGGTTTTCGTCTGTATTCATGTGAGAACATTGTCATGTCGGCTTGTGTAACACCCGGTGTGTTTACCTGAACGGATGATTTTGTAACCGGTGCATAAGCGGCCAGCGGCGCAATGACCCCTTTGGCTATGAGTACATCATAGGCCAGCGGATCTACCTGACAGGAATAAAGCTGATGCAGACTGAACGGTGGTACCCGAAGGGAAGTAAACATGATCGTGCTGCCCTGCTGTGTTTCCATCACGACGGTATTACCCATGTTGTAATTCAGCTGTCCGCCATGGCGGGGAGAGTCTTCCTGAAAACGACCGTCTGAATGGTACTTCAGCGTTAAGTCAAGTGTCCGTTGCTTTATGCCTTCTGCCGCAGTACCGGTAAATGTGATCAGAGAAGTTTCACCAATCTGAAGTTTTTCTGCCTGTTTAACGGCTTCCGGGTCATAAATGCAGATAAAAAAGGTAAGTGTTTTTCTCTCCAGCAGTGCTTCCAGAATACATATATTGTTGCCCGGAGAACCGCCGCCGATATTGTCGCCCATATCCAGAAGAAGCACAGGCTTCTCTCTTTCCTCTGCAATGGCAAGCGCCTGGTCCGCATTATGTTTGATACCTACATAGCTTTCCCGGTTTTTCACAATATAATCTTCCAGCTCCTTACCGGTCTGAAGGGCAAGTTCAGGATTATTATCGGCTACCACTATGATGGAAGTACCCATTTCCCTTACATCAGCATATGGAAATCCCAGCAGAATACTCAGTGATAATATCCCCTCGCGTGCTGCCAGTTCAGCTGCAAATGCATAAAGGCTTTTACAGGGTTCCTGACTTGTAAACTGCTGCTCGATACTGATCGCTACGGGCGTCTGGATTAGTACCTGTGAAGGCACAAACTGTTTTCTTAACGTACCGACGAGCAAACGTGCCGCTTCCTGACCGGTCTGCCGCATGTCAACGTGCGGATTTTTTTTGTAGGAAACCATCGCGTTGGTAGCGGCTACCATTTCCGGACTGACATTGGCATGTAAATCAAGAGAACTGATAACGGGGACCTGATCTCCTAATCGTTCCCTCACTTTGCTGATCCAGTATCCGTCCATATCCCGGTAAGCCTCACTTACTCCTGCACCATGCGGTGCAACCAGACAACCATCTACCGGCAATACACTTTCAAGGCGTTCCAGCATTTCCTCGAGTAATGTCTCAAAGGTGTCAGCCGTGATCGTCCCTCCGGGTGTAGCTTCAGCGAAAAATACCGGAACAGCTTCCATACCTGCCTGATCCAGCACTTCGAGCATCCCCCCGATTTCATGATGTGCGGTCTGATATTCCGAACGGATTTCTTCGCCCCTCAGAAAATGTCCTTTTTCAAAATCGGCTATTGTGGTGGCAGACTCAACGAAAGTATTGGATTCATGATAGATACCTAATATTGCAATTCTTTCCGGCATAACTACGTAATAAATATGTGTTGAAGAGTGATTTATCTATAAAAACCACTTTTATCTTACTGTATACTTTCTTCAGACCGACTTTCTGACGCAGGTGGCTTTTCTCCCCAATATGAACTGATAACCGATGCCGTCAGCCCCATGAGTGGTCCGCAAATAGCAGATGCCAGTCCGAACGTGCCGATTTTACCCATCAGCTTGGCGATGCCCGTTACCATACCGGCGTTTTGCATACCGGTTGTAATGGCAATCGTCCGGCAATCCCGTTCATTCATCCCGCACAACCGGGCAGCCCAGTATCCGAAAAAATAACCCAGCACATTATGCAGTAAAACGGCAATCATGAGTAAAAAGCCGATATTGAGAATACTTTCTTTACCTGCCGCCATAATGATCGCGTTGATCAGCGCGATACCGAACATGGATACATAAGGCATGGAAGCGTCCAGCCACTTTGCTTTTCCGCTCAGCAGCTTATTAAAAAGCAGCCCGGCACCTATGGGCAATAATACCATTTTGGACATATTCCACATCAGATTCAGGACATCAATCTCCACATAACCTCCTGCGAGCAGTTTCATCAGCAACGGAATTAAGACCGGAGCCATCAGCGTAGTGACGGAAGTAACGGTAATAGCCAGTGCCACATTTGCTTTGGCCAGAATACTGAACAAACCGGCCGTAACAGAAGTGGAAGCACAACCCAAAAGGATTAATCCCGCAGAGATTTCAGCCGGAAACCCCATCGTTTCTGCCAGTAAATAAGCAAGAAGCGGCATGATGGTAAACTGCGCTATCACACCGATAATCACCGATCGCGGTGATTTGGTAAGTTCCAGAAAATCCTTTATACCCATAGAGGAGCCTGTCCCGAACATAATCAACTGAATGAGCGGAGTGATCAGCTGTGCCAGTTCAAATCCTTTGTATTCGAGAAACCAATGCGGATAATAAAGCGCAAGTGTTGCCACTCCCAGAATAAAAACCGTAAATGCGAGTCCTTTAAGTGCCTTAAAACCCCTGAAACTAATGGACAGGGCAATAAGAAAAGTAACAAAAAACGGACCGGCGCTGACCAGATTACCCTGTATGATCATGACAGCAGTGATGAGCATACAGAGTAAAGCCAGGACTAAAAAACCTTTGTAAATTTTAGTCAGATTCAAGGTTAAAGGGATTTAGGAATAAAAAGGTTAAACAGGAATAGCCGGGTTTATATCATTATTTCATTTCCCAGGACCGACCGGGATGATCCACTCTTACAGATTCAATATTCCCCTGATCCTGAAGTGTCACGTATATCGTTTTACCATCATTTCCACCGAAAGCAATATTACTTGGATTCTTTCCCTTGAGTGTAATTTCCCTTAACAGGTTTCCATCAGGCGCAATCACCGCAATGGTACCTTTTCCATGGCGTGTGATATATAAATTACCCTGATTATCACAGCGCATACCGTCCATACCAAAATCCGGAAACTCAGTCAGCAGGCGTTTGTTACTGACTTCACCATCTTCAGAAAGATCATATGCCCACACTTTACGCTGTACAGATTCATTAACATACAGGGTCTTATCATCCGGACTTACTTCAATGCCATTGGTAGTACCCATGTCCTTTTCCAGCAAAACCACTTTGCCGTCGGTATCAATCCGCCAGATGTTACCGGTTCCCTCTTTCCAGTTCGGGTCACTGGCATACAACCTGTTTTTCCGGTCAATCGCGATGTCATTAGGCTGATTCATGGTTGAATCATGCGCAAAAACAGTAATCTCACGCGTGTCTTTGTCTACTTTCAGGATATTATGCTTAGGATAATCGGCAATAAACATGTGTCCTTCGCTGCTGAACCGGATACCATTTCCGGTACTGCCGTCGGGTAGTGTCACATAAATACTGGCTTCCCCTTTTTCCGTAACAATACCTATGGTTCCCTGCTTTTCAAAATTGACTGCATACAGGTTACCAGCCTTATCAACAGCCGGCCCCTCGATACCGCCCGTAAAACCATTGACAGGCGTAAAAACTTCTGACTGAAAAAGTGTTTCGGCTGTATCGGACTTCTTTTCGGACTGGCATCCTGCAACGAACATCACGGTAGTAAACATTCCCAATCCACACAATTTGAACCGCATATTTTTCAATGGTTTTATTACATAAAAATAAACTATCTGAAACGAAGCGTTCCAAAATACTCAGGCAAATGAAAGTTGGGTTTAGGATGGTCAACGTAGTTCCAGGTCATCCAGTGCGGATTACTGGTTCTGCTGGCCGTTTTATAAAAGTTAGCTTTCCAGATGGTACCGGGTTCAGGATCAGTCACATTGGCATATTTTTTCAAAAGGGAAAGCGGAATGCGATACTCTATGGTCCAGGTTACAGGAGTTGTAATTTCATTTTCAATTTTTCCGGGCAGTGAATGGGCGATTTCGATCTGTTTTATTTCTGTCTCTGGGTCCAGTTTTGTAAATCCGGTCCAGGGCTTGGTAACATAAAAAATCAACGGCACACCACCGGCATTGACCTCCAGGTTAAAATACCGCTCAGGCAGACTGCTATCAGGCGAGAAGAAAAATTCAACACATGCATCTCCGCTTACATTACCGTTGTACTCGCTCACCACACTCCGTACAAACTGATCATCCACTTTAAAGATCACATAAACATTATCATTGTCATACATCATTTTAGCCTGAGCCTTCGGAATAAAATCAGGCACTTTCCCCATGAACAACTCCATGGTCAGCGGCTTTATCTTCTTCCATTGTTTTTTATCCCACTGCCCATCGATTTTCATGCTCTTCTTCAGCCTGCTCACTTCATAAACCTGGTCGCTTTTATCTGTACCGGATGACTGTGCCGCTACGTACCCGCAGCCTGTTAAAAGTGAAATAAACAGCAATAAAACCGGGAATTTCAGAAACTTCAGAAGAGGAACAGACATTAAACAATCAGATTAAAAGAATAAAATTTAATACAAAACAACTTATCGGGTCTGACATCCGGCACTGAATAAAGCCGATCAATATTTGTCGTTACAAATAACGAATAATTGTATTATTTTGAAATTTATATAAAAAATAAAATTTCATACCTGCTATTTATTTTACACCAAAATTATATTTTGAAACATGCCGGTTCTTCTACTTTTGTTCGCAATAGTAATACTATTTTTCACAATTATTTTCCCCTTCTCACGTTCTGAACAGATATTTTGTTGTCCTGTTATAATAATACCATTCCAATTACTTTAAATAATACATTCGGTTATCAGCATTCAATCATCCGGATCTCAGATTCAGGATTTATATCATCACTGAACCCTAAGCCACGAAACTCTTTTCCCAGTCTTTTACCGAAATCATATTTTCCCACTTCTCTGCTGCAATTTTGAGTAGTAATTCCGGTTTTCAGCCTTGTAGAAGCAAATCAAACCCAGACTGAAATCACTGAAAGGCATTCGTATGCATCATTCATAAATTCGTCAACCTGCAAAGAATTGCTGGTTTTGGATATTTCAGAAATCCATTCCGGTGTCAATGAATTACTATATTAGAAAATTACAATAATGAAAACAGAAGAAATTCCGGTAGGTATTGTAGGGTTGGGCCTGATGGGCTGCAGTATCACGACCTGTTATCTGATAGCCGGGCACCCCGTTGTCGGTGTCGCTCCCGTACCCGTTGACCTCGAAACTGCTGAAAAACGCATTACTGAACACCTCAACCGGTCATTTGAAAACGGATTAATTGACCAGAACCCTCAGTTTTATCTCAAAAATCTTATGATTACGGAAGACTATCAGCAGCTATCTGATTGTCAGCTTGTCATAGAATGTACCATTGAAGACCTGGAAATAAAGAAAAAAATGTTCGGTCTGATTGAAGCCGTTATTTCTCCTTCTGCCATTATGGCAAGCAATACATCGGCCATTCCCATCAGTACTTTACAGGAACATACACTGCATCCGGAACGTTTTTTCGGATTGCACTGGGCCGAGCCTGCTCATACCACGCGCTTTCTGGAAATTATATGTGGCGACAAAAGTGATCTTAAAACAGGGGAATATTTATATGAACTGGCATCTTACTGGAACAAGGAACCTATACTGGTAAGAAAGGATATCCGTGGCTTTATTACCAATCGTCTGATGTATGCGATGTACAGAGAAGCTTTTTACCTGGTGGAAAACGGGTACGCCACCATAGAGGATATCGACCGTGCCTGTCGCAATAATGCGGGTTATTTTATGACTTTTGTAGGAGTTTTCCGTTGGATGGACCTGACAGGAGTACCGGCTTACCGGACCGTCATGAAAGACATGTTCCCTACCCTCAACAATAGTACGGAAGTTCCCGGACTCATCGATGAGGTTGTAGAAGCAGGTGGTAAAGGCGTAGCCAATGCGCAGGGATTTTATGAGTATACTCCCGAAGAAGCAAAGCTTTGGGAGGAAATGTTCAAGAAATTCAGTTATGAAATCAGGGAAATTGCGATGCGTTACCCTGCTGATATTGTTAAACAAAAATTAAAAGAACAACAAGATGCTAAAAATTGATGCCCACCTGGATATGGCCATGAATGCACTGGAATGGAACAGAGATCTGACGTTGCCGGTGCAGGAAATAAGAGACAGAGAAGCAGGAATGACGGATAAGCTTGACCGTGCGAAAGGCGTAGTGTCATTGCCTGCTTTACGTGAAGGTAAAATTGGTCTGGTTGTGGCTACCCAGATTGCCCGCTATGTTGCAAAAGACAGTGACCTGCCCGGATGGCATTCACCGGAGCAGGCCTGGGCGCAGAGCCAGGGCCAGCTGGCCTATTATAAAGCGATGGAAGAAAGAGGACAGATGGTTCAGATTACTGACCTCACCGGGCTTGAAAAACATATTGAACTCTGGGAAGATGAATCGATCAGCGACGCAGGCAAACCCGTAGGCTTTATCCTCAGCCTTGAAGGAGCTGACTCCATGGTGGATCTGAGTTATGTGGAAAAAGCGTATGCTATGGGGCTCCGCGCGATGGGGCCGGCACATTACGGACCGGGACGCTATGCTCCGGGTACAGGTATGACAGGGCCCTTAACCTCAGCAGGGGTGGAACTGGTTAAAGAGCTGGATCGTCTGGGCATTATCCTGGATATTACACACCTGACTGACGAAGGATTTAAACAGGCTCTTGATTTGTATAAAGGGCCGGTTTGGGCCAGTCATCACAATTGCCGCACCATTGTCAGTCATCAGCGTCAGCTGACAGACGATCAGATCAGACAACTCATTGAAAGGGACGCTGTTATCGGCGGATCACTTGATGTATGGATGATTGTTCCGAACTGGGTAAGAGGGAAGTCAGATCCTTTTAAAGACGGCGCACCGCTCGAAGGAATTATTGACCACTACGACCATATCTGCCAGATAGCCGGAAACGCTGATCATATCGCTATCGGCAGCGACCTGGACGGCATGTTCGGAAAAGAGCAGAGTCCGTATGACCTGGAGACCATTGCAGACCTTAATAACCTGGAAGGTTTACTTTCAAAACGTGGTTATTCGCAGGAAGATATTAAAAAAGTTATGCATGGCAACTGGCTGCGTCTGTTACGCAAAGCATGGGCCTGAGCATCATGATCAATCATACTGAACCCTTATGACTTCTGAATCTCAATTATCAGTCAAACCGGACAGACTGCTCTCCCTCGATGCCCTGCGGGGTTTTGACATGCTGCTGATTGCAGGTGGCGGACAGTTTATTTCCCGGTTACATGGTGTTACCGGAATCGGTTGGGTAGATACCCTTTCCGCTCAGCTGACGCACCCCGCCTGGCACGGTTTTACTTTTTACGATTTCATTTTCCCCTTGTTTCTTTTTCTTGCCGGGGTTTCTCTCTCTTATTCATTAAGCGGGGCAGTAGCCAAAGGCATTGAAAAGAATGTACTTTACCGCAAGGTTTTTAAAAGGATGCTTATTCTCATTGTACTGGGAATTCTGGACAAAAACATGCCGGTAGATGTTTTTCATCCGTCCAATATCCGTTTCGGAACGGTATTGGGTAGGATCGGGATTGCTTCATTTTTCGGAGCGGTGATTTTTCTGAATTTTACAGGAAAACAACGAATCGGAATTGTAGCAGGCATTCTGTTATTATACTACGCAGCACTTTTCCTGATTCCTGTACCAGGTTACGGAGCAGGAGATTTATCGTTTGAAGGGAACCTGATCGGTTGGTTTGACCGGACTTTCATGCCCGGGCGGCTCCTCCAAAAAACCTATGATGAAAATGCCTTACTGACCCAGTTCCCGGCGATGTGTCTTACCATTATGGGAACACTGGCGGGAGACAAGCTCAGGCAAAGTAACCTGGCCGACAATATGAAAATCGGACAGCTGGTATTGGCCGGAATTATCTGCCTGATTACCGGCCTGATATGGGGCCTCCACTTTCCGGTTAACAAGCACTTGTGGTCCAGCTCATTTATTTTACTGACTTCCGGAATGGCCTTTCTTTTCCTGGCGCTTTTCTACGGCATTATTGATGTACTGGGCTTTCAGAAGTGGTCATTTTTCTTCAAAGTAATTGGCATGAATTCGCTGGTGGTTTACCTGGCCTATCATTTCATTAACTTTGACCATACCTCCCGCATTATTTTCGGAGGATTATATCAGGGGCTCGACGAAAAGTGGCATCCGTCACTAACCGCGCTGGGCTCACTTATACTGGTATGGTCATTATTATATTTCCTGTACAAAAAGAAGATTTTTGTACGGGTGTAAGCGTATTAACCAAACCGGTCAGAGGCTGTCCGGCCGGTTTGGTTAATATTATTCAAAGTTAAAGGATATACACCTATTTCTTCACCGCGACAATCATTCCGGTTGACCAGTTCATTTTTGTCAGCAATAAATCCGTTCTTTTGTCCAGATCACCGATCAGTTTTTCAGCTTTGAGGGCATGGCCTTCCGGCCAGTTGGGTTGCGGGAGCATATCGTCAATAATATACAGTCCGCCTTTTCTCAGCATGGATAACGTTTCATCCAGCATCAGGTATTTACCATGCCACGTATCGGCAAAAATATAATCAAACTGATGGTTACTATTCTGCTCCAGCCACTCACCGCCATCGGATTCGATCAAGGTAAGGCGCGCATCTTCACCCAGATATTTTGAGGCAATATTCAGAAAGCGTGCATCGGAATCTACCGATACCAGCGAAGCCTCCGCATTCATGCCGTCGAGTATCCAGGATGTCGAAAGCCCCGTTCCGGTGCCCAGTTCGAGAAAGCTGCCAGAAGGTTTGCTTAATGCCAGCGTTCTCAGCAGGCTGCCCGTAAGCAGGTCTGAAGCCATCGTAAATCCGGAGACCCTGGTTTCCTCTTCAATAGAGTGGTAACACTTCGGAACATTCTGAATAATATTTTGATTCATGCAATATTTTATTTTGAAAATGGGAAATATTAATACCAATTTCCAAATATATTAAAACTTCCATTCCCCCCAACAAAAAACTGCCTGCCCCTCCGGAAAAACCGGAGTGAAGCAGACAGTTTTAAAATTCAAAAAATTACCTCCTATTCTATTGTCGTTAAGGGCGGAATATTCCTATCCGCACCGTCATATCCCTTATTCTGGTTAATAATACCCATCGTATTGGCCGTAATCACATTGGAAGGGATCGGCCATAATACATGAAAAGGCGCAAGGTTCGCTATATTACCCAATAAATCTATTTTCTTTTCATAGGTATTATTATATTTCATTACGCGGTCATAATAATAATTATTCTGGCTAAAATTATCAAGGCTATACCCATTCTTTCCTTCTTTTGCCATGATATAAGATACCCTGACCAGTTCTGAATGGCGTGGTTCTTCAGCAAACAGCTCCCGTGCTCTTTCATCCATGATCAGATCAATAGTCACTTCTGCGGCTGTTACCGGCAGCGCTTTCGCCCTCTCTCTTACCATATTGATATCAGCGGCAGCTTCTGCAAGTTTTCCCTGCCAGAAAAGTGCTTCTGCTCTCACCAGGTAAGTCTCTGCCAGTCTGAATATATACCAGTCGCCGTTACCACCAAAAGGCTGGGCTACAGGATCATCCTGCGGAACATACATAATATAATGCGGCATGGCGTAAACATGCTTGAACGTATCCACCGGATTGGCCAGAAACTTAATATCAATCGGCTTCCCGTAATCAACAGAAGCCGGATTATTATAACGAAGCTCATGGATATCCACCCAGTTAATGTCACTTCTTCTCAGATCTGTCGTATTTCTCCAGGTTTTTCCGCCGTAGCTCCATATATCATACTGATAAGAGCCTGTCAGACGCACATTGGCATTGCCTCTTCCCAGCGAATCGTACATTGGCCCGCTGGCCACCATGCCCGGTTTCCCTTGGCTATCCAGTACCTGGGGCTGAAACCATTGTGCATTATAGTGCCGCATGGTATATAACCCAAGCGAACGGGCATTAACCGGCGCTTCGTAGCGATCAACGCTGGCCAGAATGGTTTCAGTATTCTGCCCGATATTGAAATTTTTAGGCCTGTGAAGATCCCAGATAACGTTACGGTAGGGTACATCAGCATCCATACCAAACCTTTGCGTCATTAACCTGTAAGGACCATTAATCACCTGTCCCGAAGCCTCAATGGCTTTATCATATTCAAGATTGGATAGGTAAACTTTGGACAAAAGGTGATTAGCGGCTCCTTTGGAAATAACACCCGGACCGGCAGAAACCGGCAGCCATTGTACGGCAAACTCCAGATCAGATTTAATCTTTTCAAGGATTGTCCAGCGGCTGTGGGTCTGAAAATCAAGTTTTGCACCTGACAGCTCTTCATTGATAAAGGGTACATCGCCATAAGAATTCACCAGCCGGTAATACCAGTAGGCCCGGTGCCAGTAAGCTTCAGCAAGCATGGTATTCCGTTCGGCTTCGTTGCTCCAGGTAATATCATCAATTCTGGTGATTAATACATTTGCGTTTTTTATCGATCCGTAAACAGCAGTGAACATCTGCAGAAAGCGATAGTATACATCTGTATTGGGAGTGAGGTTATAGAAATCGAGCTGTGACCAAGGTGCTGCCAGATCTGATGAAGCCGTTTCCATAATCAGGTAATTCATGGAACCGGTATTTTCCAGGCGAAGGTCTTTGCGCATGGTCACCAGCAATGATTCAAACCCGGCTTTGTTGGTATATACATTTTCAGGGCTGAAAAAAGAAAGTGGTTCTGGTTTCAGCCAGTCGTTATCACAGGATATGTGGGTGAAAATCACCATACATCCCAGCGAAATGATCCCCAAGAAGCGTTTCAATGTATTTTTCATGTTGATTTCCGGTTAATTAGAATGAAAGATTTAGTCCGATAGTAGTAATCCGCGGCATGGGTTGTGTTACTGTGTCCGGATTACTTGCTGACTCGGGATCCCAGCCCGGCCATTTGTCGAAAGTCAGTAAGTTACGTGCCGAAGCAAAAACCCGTAAGCTGCTCAGCTTTAATCTGCTGACTACCTCCGAAGGCACATTGTATGAAATGGAAACATCCTGTACCCTCACAAAAGAAACGGATTTATAAAATTGGATTCCTCCGCCGAAAACGTTGGTATTAGCATTTAAACGGGCATATTCATTCGTAGGATTTTCTGCTGTCCAGTAAGGGAAATCAATGGTGCTGCGTCTGTCATACGTGTCCGAACCACCTCTTCTCAATCCATCGGTAAAAGCGGCCATATGTCCTAAATCACCGCGGATAAAGACGGACGCACTGAAGTTTTTCAGGAAGGTAAATTCATTTCGGAATCCGAATCTGAATCTTGGAGCCGAATAGCCAATGAATTGTTTATCAGCCAATGCTTCATAAGCACCATTGTTATCCACGTCTTCGGCTTTAAAATCTCCCGGCTGTAAACGATACACAGCTGCCGCATCTTTTTCTTCCGTCTGCCATATACCTGAAATGTTATAATTCCAGATACGATCCAGTGCCTGTCCGGGGAACCACTCATTGGAGTAATCGGGTAGCTCACGACGAATGGTTTGTCCGTTTTCCACTACTTCTTCAAAATCTCCGAAGAGGCTTTTGATCTTGTTTCGGTTCATGGAGAAATTCAGCGCGGAACGCCAGGTAAAATCGGCACGATTCACATTGACCGTGGTCACGTTAAACTCCAGGCCTTTATTTCCAAGCTTTCCTAAATTACTGGTGATATCCGTAAAACCTGTTATTTCGGGAAGTAACCTTTTCATCAGCAAGTCAGTAGTGGTCATATCGTAGGCTTCCAGCGTAGCATTTACCCTGTTATTCCATAAACTCATGTCCACACCCACATTCAGCGATTGTGTCTTTTCCCATACCAGAGAATGATTCGATAACGTATTATTATATACGCCAACCTGTACATTCGTACCGTCATAGTAAATATTTGAGGCCAGTTGGGCCAGTGCTGAATAGGCTCCGATATCCCTGTTGCCATTCACCCCCCACGATACTCTCAGCTTAAACTGATTGATGATATCGGATTTGAAGAAATCTTCGTCTGAAACCTTCCATGCCAGGGCCAGGGCCGGAAATACCGCTCTTGGGTTCATAATACCAAAGGCTGAATATCCGTCTCTCCTTACCGAGGCTGTCAGCAGGTATTTATCTTTGAATGCATAATTCAATCTTGCCATAGCGGCGTCACCTGTCTGTTTTCTGTCATTTGAAAGCACTCCGGGATTGGTACCATATTGTAATGCATTAAAACCAAGATTCTGATTCGGAACAAAACCAATATTAGACATTGTTGAACTCCAGTCCTGGAATTTCTCAACATTATACAGCAAAGTAAGGTCCAGCGTATGATCATCAAAACTCTGATTCCAATGTACCAGATGATCAATCATATATTCAAATTCCGAATTATCTAAACGGGTACCATAACCATTGGCATAGGTTTGTCCGCCTGTAATGGTTGTTGAAGGATAAAAATTATAATCCTTTAACCATGTATACCTGGGCTGAAAGGAGAGCTTATAGCTGATACCGAAAGGTAAATCTACTTTACCATATAAAGAACTGAACAGATTATGCTGCTTTCTTAAACGTTTCTGACCGTATAAGTTAATGATCGGGCTACCGGTTGCAAAAGTATTGGGAAACCAAACCACATTTCCTTCTTCATCAAATGCATCCCCGTAAGGGCTCATCACGTACATCTGAGACAGGTTCGCCAGCACGTTGCTTTCATCCCGGTCAGAAAACTGCGTATTCGCTCCGAAACTGATTTTATCCGTTACTCTGAAATCGACATTTAACCGCGAACGAATGGCAGAAAACTGATCTCCTCGGATAACCCCTTCATTGTTCTCATAACCCAGCGACCAGTAATAACTCACATTTTTAGCCCCGCCGCCAATACTCACATTGTAGTTCTGACGGGTACCTTTCCGCATTACCTGATCATACCAGTCTACGGTTTTCCCTTCCATATAGTTTTCCGTTTCCACATCAAAAAAGCGAAGACGGCTCAGCCATTCTCTTGTATTATCAGTCTGGGGATTATTACTGGCTGCTCTCCATTGATCCAGTGAAACACCCGACGGAAGCTGCCCGGGGTTGTCATAATAAAATGACGGCATGCTGGGGTTATTGGCCCGCATTGCATCCCTCCTGAACCTGAGATACCCTTCACCGTCATAAGGTTTATACCTGGAGGTAGTCCCTGCCACACCCACACTGGAAGAAAAGCTGATTGTTGGTTTTCCGTCTTTTCCTTTCTTAGTGGTCACCAGAATGACCCCTGCAGCAGCGCGTGCACCAAAAACGGCGGCTGAGCTGGCATCCTTCAGAATATCTACTGTTTCAATATCTGCAGGATTGATATCGGCCATGGAACCGTTGAAAATAACACCGTCCAGTACTACCATGGGTGATGTAGATGCATTTAATGATTTGGGGCCCCGGATTTCCATGCTGCTGCCTCCCGCAGCAGATGTTCCCTGATTAGCGTTGAAACCTGCGATGGTTCCTGTAAGCATATCCGACAGCTGCGTCATTGGCTGATTCTGAAAGGTCTTTGCATCAAGCCTCACCACCGCTCCGGTCAGATCACTCTTTTTCATGGTGCCGTATCCCACCACAACCAGTTCATCCAGATTGGTAAGTGCTGACGTCAGTTCCACATCAATGACAGATTGATTACCAACCGCTACTTCATAATTGTCATAGCCGATAAAGGAGAACACCAGTGTTTCATCAGGGGCCGCCATCACAGCATACTCACCTTCGGCATCGGTGGTAATTCCCCGTTGTGTTCCTTTGATAAGTACATTCACACCCGGAAGGGTGGTTTGGTTAGCCTTATCTGTTACTTTACCTCTTACTTCTTTCTGGTTTTGTGCATAAGCTTCTCCGCCTGGCATGAAGGCTATCCATAAAAACAGTAAACAAGCCGGTAAGAATCCTGTCGCGTAATGTAGTTTTCTTTTCATAAAAAAAAAAAGGGGTTTAGGATAAAAAGTCAATTCAAAATCTGCAAATATCAATTTTGCATTAAAAACAGATTGTTAAAATCTCATTTTTTAGAATTAAATTTTGATCAACACAATAATAATATTGATTCGTAAGGAATGGCAGGTATTTTCACATTAAAGTTACGAGAACGTTACCGATAACAATATCAAAGCCGTATTTTTACGCATTATTGTAATAAAAGCCAATAACAGCAACTGTTCATTGCAAAATTTGTAATACCGGGTATCGCTGCAGACAGGTAGTATATCCTGTCCCATAATCGCATAATATATATAACAAAAGCCAGAGCTAACCAAAACCCTTATGAGAAAGCGATACATTACTATCAAGGATATTGCCAGAGAACTGGGTATTTCGGTATCCACTGTATCAAGGGCTTTGCGTGATACTTACGATGTCAGTCAGGAAACCAGAGATAAGGTTTTAGCTAAAGCAGAAGAACTTAATTACAAGCCCAATTTCAACGCCACCGGACTCGTACAAAACAGTACGCGGAAAATCGGGATTCTCATCCCATCCATTACCAACTATTATTTTTCTACGGTTATTACGGGCATTCAGGAAATGGCACTTGAAAATGGTTTTACCATTGTGTTATATATCACCAATGATGCTCCGGAAATAGAGGCAAAGATGCTGCGGGAACTCACTCTGAGCAGTCTGGACGGGTTACTGGTGTGCATCACTTCCAAAACAGAGTCGCAGGAGCGGTTTGCGGAAGTAATTGAAGAGGGGTTACCTGTTGTTTTTTTTGACCGTATAATGAATATGGAGGGAACTTCCAAAGTAATGCAGGGAGATCAGAACGGTGCATTCAAAGCTGTTGAGCATCTGGTGGGGCAGGGATATAAACGGATCGCGCACATCACCGGGCCCGAGGGGTTGCTGCTTACGCAGAACCGTTTCCTGGGCTATCAGCAAGCATTAGAGCATTTTCAGTTGCCTTTTAATCCCGACTGGATTATCCATTCTGGTTTTTCAAGAAATCACGGTAAGGATGATATGCGTACATTATTGAATAATAACAATAGACCTGATGCGGTTTTCGCTGTCTGTGATCCGAAGGCCATCGGAGCCTTGCTGGCTTTAAAGGAGGCGGGTATTGTCCCGGGAAGGGATATCGGGGTGATCGGCTTTACCAACGATCCTATGGGTGAAGTAGTCTCCCCCACCCTGACCACCATTGCCGAACCCGCTTATGAAATCGGTCGCCGCAGTTGTGAATTACTCCTGAAACATATCAGGAAAAGTAATTTTACAGGAGAAGAAGTCATCTTACCCTGCCACCTTATTGAACGTCAGTCCACGGTAAGAGCATAGTATTTACTTCAGCCACTGATCAAACCAGCTAAAAGCTTCCCGCTGCATGGGTGCGTCAAACTTATGATCACCGTCGTAATAGGATACCCTGAAGCGATCTGCCGCGCCCGCTTTCCGGTATACTTCCTGAAGGATATCACCCGCTTTTTTCATTTCGGGTAATGTGTAAAGTCCGTCCTGGTTATTATTGAGCACCAGCGTAGGCAGCGGCACCCTTAACCCCAGTATTTCAGGAAATTCAAGGTAATTGGGCAGAAGAGGTACGTAAGTCATCCAGGTATGCGTATAGGCTTTATTGAGCAGGAAATCATCCCAGGTAGACATGAACCCGACACAGACCGCACATTTGATCCGGGGATCCAGTCCCGCCAGAAAAACGGTCCGCAAACCTCCGCCTGAAAGGCCTCCGCATCCGATTTTATCTTTATCCACATCTTCTCTTGCTTCCAGCACCGATAAGGCCAGCTGGTCTTCCGCCAGAAACACACCCGGCCAGGTGGTTCCTCCGCAAAAAAGTGATTTGGACATGATATGCTCGTGCTCACTGGCCCACTTGTTGTAAGCCTCAACATTTTCCGGCTTCTCAGGATCGGCGTCAGACTTGTCTTTGACATTACACGGCCCCCATGTAATTCCATCTACCTCGTCATATAATACCCGGCGGCTACCAAACGTGAAAGTGTCGTGCACCATCACTACATAGCCTTTTTTCGCTATTTCATTCGCCCAGGCCCTTCCGTCATAATCACTTTCCTGATGCGCAACAATCATAGGATGCTGATCACCGGACGTGCGTGTTATTTTCCGTAAACCAAAATATTTTTGTCCGCCATGGTCATGCAGTGCCAGAATCGCCGGAAGTTTCCCCTCTGCGCCTATGGGTTTCAATACCACAGCCCGGGTCCGGTTTCCATAGGGTAACTGCCATGAAACCTCTTCGACAGACAAGCCATCAAAAACATACTTTTTATCAATCTTCATGGCAGGAACAGGTGAAATCACCGGTGAGGCAATCAGCTCTTCCGTCCTTGCCACAGCCTCATTTTTCCACTCCTTAATAACACTCCACTCGTTTTTCCTGAAGGATAATGCAGGAGGGGACGACCGGAGAGAGGCTGCCCAGGGTCCATATTTACCGATAATACTTTTTGGGGAATTCATAGTGAATGAGTTGATGGATAAATCGGCTTCAGGTTTCAGATCTGAGAAAGAACGCAGTCCGGTCTCAGGGAAAAAAGCAAGCCCTGCTAATGTACCCCCTGCACTTTTCACAAAGGACCGTCTGGATTCGTTCATCAGATATACTTTCTTTAAAAACCTAAATTACTCAAACTTTCGCCACACCTGGTAACGGGACCAGATAATTTCCGGTTGCATCAGGCTGTGCAGGTGCGGGTGAGTCCCAGGTCAGATTTTCAGGGGCCAGCACAATATCCGATTGCATGGCACCGTCCCACGTGATCTCCAGTCCTGAATGTGCGGCCATTCTGCCCATAATGGTAGCCATTGTACTTTTAGCACCCCATTCTGTATCATTCACCGGCTTATTGTTCTGAATACTCCTGATAAAAACATCCTGCTCAAGCTGGTAGGGGTTATCCACCACCTTCGGATCTTTTTTCCAGATAACGTCACCTTTATGTGTTTTTATTCCTTCAAAAAAATCGGCGGTTCCTTTTGTTCCTATGAATGTAATCCCTCGTTTTCCGACAGTCCCGCTGATATGCCTTATTTCACTGTGAAGTTTAAATCCGTCGGCGTATTCATATTCATTGTAAAAATGGTCAAAAATATCACCATGCTCGGGTCCTTTGAGTGCCGCTCTGCCGCCCACACCGTGCGTTTTGACAGGATAACCTTTTTTAACCCAGTTGGCAATATCGTCATGGTGAATCTGCAAGCCGGCCGGTGAACCTGTCCAGAGCCAGTTAAAATACCGCCAGTTACGCATCTGATATTCCAGTTCCGACTGTCCGGCCTGCCTGGCTACCAGATTGATATGATTGGTCATATAATAGCTGTTGGCCGACAGAAGATCTCCGATAGCACCGTCCTGTACACGCTTTACCAGCTCCTGCAATGCAGGCTCGTACCGGTACTGTAATCCTACTACCACAGAAAGTTCTTTTTTCTCTGCCTCCGCGCCTGTGGCCAGTACTTTGCGGATACCCGGGCCGTCACAAGCCAGCGGTTTTTCGAGAAAAGAATGCTTACCCTCCTTTACCGCAAATTCAAAGTGCTCAGGCCGGAAAGAGGCCGGTGTGGCCAGAATAACCGCATCGGCCAGGGCAATAGCCTTCTGATAGCCGTCAAAACCCGTAAACTTGTTGGATTCAGGCACCTCAACCTGCGCTTTTATTTTCGGATTCTGTGTCAGATGGTGGTGAGCCAGATCCAGTTTGTCCCTGAAAGCATCTGCCATAGCCACCAGTTTTACATCCGGAGATGCCATCAAAGCCTGTGCCGCGGCCCCCGAACCCCGGCCTCCACATCCCACCAATGCTATCCTGATCGGTTTGGCGGCACGACGACCGTATACTAATGGTGACAGGGCGCTAGTCCCGGCAATTAAAAGGGAGGACTTCAGAAGAAATTCCCGCCTTGAGGTATTCGCTTTTTCAGATGCTTTCATAAGGATGCTGTCATTTTTTAAACAATGGCCGACTGATCTGAAAGCAGAGAAGCGGAAGCTTCATCCAGATACAGACTGCAATGGGCATGTTGTTGGAGTATACTGGCCGGAAACAGATTACTGACTTCCTGCTCAACGCTGTTCTTAACGGCCTGCGCCTTTCTCAGGTCCGGAACCGAGCAAATGATAACGGACGACTTCATGATCTGCCTTACAGACATGCTGATCGCCTGCTGGGGCACTTCCTCCAGGCTGCCAAACCAGCCTTCGTTCATTTGCTGTAAACGGCAGGGCCCGTCCAGATTAACCACCAGATAAGGATCGGTAGTATCAAAATCTGCCGGAGGATCATTAAACGCCAGGTGGCCGTTTTCTCCGATACCTACCAGGGCTACATCAATTTTATGCTGACTGATCGCTCCCGCCAGACGATTGAGCTCTCCTGCCACGTCCACTTCTCCGTTGATCAGGAAAACTTCTTTCAGCGGAGGCAGTTTTTCCAGAAAACGTTCCTTCAGGTACTTACGGAAACTGGCAGGATGACTTACTGATAAATCAATATATTCGTCCAGGTGGAACATCGTCACTTTTCCCCAGTCGATCCCTTCTTCCTGAATCAGCTGATTCAGGGTTTCAAACTGACTGGTGCCCGTTGCAACGATAATAGAAGCAGCACCTTTATCAGCGATGGCCTGCCGTATTATATCCGCTGCTGCTTTTCCGGCTGCAATACCCAGATCAACATTCGTTTTAAAAACATTTACTTTCATTATGCACTCAGATAAACAATTGTGGTTTATTAATTATCAAACTATTTTAATGGCTGTATTCCCTCCTGTCTCCATACTGATATCGACAGCCGCATTGGATTTCCAGGAGCCTCCCGTAAAATCGGGAACGTCAACAGAAGCAGACCTGTTGGCGACAGAATAGGTAGTTAAAGCGGTAATGCAACTCCAGCTGGCCGCATCATATACATCCTGATCAAGCGGAAGGCCGTTTCTCAGGCAATCGATAAGCCGCCAGTCCATCAGGAAATCCATGCCGCCGTGACCGCCTACCTTTTTGGCCAGCTCACCTATTCTTTTTACAATCGGTGGTTCAAATTGCGTTTCAAGCTTCTTATATTCTTCATCAGAAAGCCACTCATGCCCTTTGGATATTTTACCTGGTAAAGGATATTGCAATGCTGCTCCTTCTGTTCCGCTCACCAGGTGAATTCTGGAATAGGCTCTCGGACTTGTAATATCATGCTGCAACATAATCGTACGGCCTTTGTGGGTCTTAATAATGGAAGTATTCATATTTCCTCCAAACGTCTTACCGGCATATTCTTTATAATCCGGATCTTCCTCAGCAAGTTGATGCGCCCGCGGGCCTTTCATAAAGTCATTGGTTGACATAGAGACCAGGTAATCCATCTGATCTCCTCGGTTAATATCCAATATCTGACAAATTGGTCCTAAGCCATGGGTTGGATAAAGGTTTCCGTTCCGCTGGTTTTCTCTTAACCGCCATAAATCATAACGCTTGTCCTTGGCAAACAATGAATCGTAAAGATCATGGATGTAAGCCCCTTCCACATGAACAATATCACCGAAATATCCCTGGCGGGTCATGTTCAGGGTTAATAGCTCAAAGAAACCGTAGCAACAGTTTTCAAGCATCATACAATGCTTTTTGGTACGTTCTGAAGTTTCTACCAGTTGCCAGCATTCATCCAGGGTAAGTGCCGCGGGAATTTCAACTGCTGCATGCTTCCCGCTTTCCATCGCATATACACTCATAGGCGTATGAAGACTCCAGGGTGTACATATATATACCAGATCAATATCGTCCCGATCAACAGCTGCTTTCCAGGAATCCGCAGATCCACTGTATACTTCAGGATTATGCCCTTTTTCCGTCAGGAATTTTTTGGCTTCTTCCGCTTTTTCCGGACGGATATCACAGACGGCCCTGACCTCTACATTGGCCAGATTGACAATCCGCTTAATGGCACCGCCACCCCGGTTTCCCAGTCCGATATAAGCAATCCTGACTGTATCAATTTTCGGTGCGGCATAGCCTGACATATTAAAGGTCTGCTGATGCTTCTTCCGGGCCAGCTCCAGAATTTCGGGATGATTAACAGCTGCTGCCGTAGTACCGGATTGATCCTTACAGCTCTGAAGGCCGCCGGCTACTCCCAGCCCTCCAAGGGCGCTCAATTTCAAAAAGTCTCTTTTTTTCATATAAGGTTCAGGGGATTAGTTTCCTGTAAAGTTCGTATGTGAGCAATTTTACAAAATTATTACCGGCAAAAATGCAATTTATCAGCAAATAGTACCGGTAACGTTCTCGATTAAAGCATTTTGAATTGTATATTTATCAACTTTATTATGCCAAAACCGGGAATAAAATACACTCTGCTCTCCAGGTGAATTCTTTCAGTTACATATTTATAAGTATATTTCTGCCGGTAAATACTGTCTGTTGGTATGGTACATGCCAGCCGTACTTCTGTTTTGACTTTTAACTCTTCCTTTTATGAAAGCTATTCTTCTTCGTATATCCATCGGGATAACCATTGTGCTGACGGCTTTACTGGTCTTTTCCGTTATTCAGCTGCGTGACCGTCACAGTGGCTATGAGATCGATTTAAATCTGAAATCTTCAGCTATGCAGATACCTGAAATAGGCTTTGCAAGATTATCCATTACACCCGAAGGATTCGACACCTGGAATGATGCCAACGGCGATGCGCGGTACAACAAAAAGGACGGAGATTCTTACAACGACCTGAATAATAACGGACAGTTTGACGCTGTGTGGCTGGCAGGTTTCCATCAGGGCCGCCCGGCCAATGGCGTGAATGATTCACTGTGGGCACGTTCGATGGTGATCAGCGACGGGCAGCACCGTATCGCATTATGTGTGATAGACATGATGGGTTTTGGCAATGATGAGGTCATTACCGTGAGAAAACGCCTGAAGGATTCGCTAAAAATTGACTACGCGATTGTAGCCAGCACCCATGTGCATTCTTCCCCTGACCTGATGGGTATGTGGGGACCGTCTCCGTTACGAAGTGGTGTGGACGCCGGATATCGGGAATTTGTCATCAGCCAGATTGTGCGGTCTGTTGAAGAGGCTTCGGCGAAGGCCCGCCCTGCCCGCCTTAAATTTGCAGAAGACCTGACCGGTGCCGGATCGCTGGCAGGTGATTCAAGAAAACCTGAAGTCTACGATGCCGGTATCCGTCTGATGCAGGTACTGGATGCTGAAACCAATGCCACCCTGGGCACTTTGCTCAACTGGGGAAATCACCCCGAAACGCTATGGTCAGGCAACCTGATGCTCACCTCTGATTTTCCCCATTATTACCGGAAATATGTGGAAGAAGGCATTTACCGGAACGATACACTGGTAAAGAAAGGCCTTGGCGGTGTTGCCCTTTTTATGAACGGCGCAGTAGGCGGGTTGATGACCACCAGACCGCCGGATACAGTTTCACACCCTCTGACAGGAGAAGCCCTTACCGGAGCCACATTTGAAAAAGCCGATGCTCAGGGTATGGCACTTGCTTTGCTTTCCCTGGAGGCACTTGACAGTGAACAGGCTACGATTACAGAGCAGGCAGCACTGAATATCCGTGCCAGAACTATTGCCGTTAAAATGGATAATCATCTCTTCCAGCTTGCCGGTATTATCGGAATTTTCAAAAGAGGTTATGTAAAATGGCGTCACCTGCGCACAGAAGTAGCGGCATGGTCGCTGGGACCGGCACTGTTTATGCACGTACCGGGCGAATTATATCCGGAAATACTAAACGGCGGAGTGGAAGCCCCTGAAGGCGGGGATTTTGGTATTGCTCCTGTAGAAACCCCCTCCCTGCGCAGCAAAGTGAAACACAGCTATTCGTTTTTCGGAGGACTGTCCAATGATGAGATCGGGTATATTATCCCGAAAAGTCAATGGGATACCAAAGCGCCCTTTACCTATGGCCGTGAAAGCGCGCCTTATGGTGAGGTGAATTCCATTGGCCCTGAAACCGCACCGGTGATTTACAAAGAATTGTCAGAGGTGATCGGGGAGTTGGGGAAGTGATGGTACTTAAACGGCAGCAAAGACATCCGCAATGACACGACGACAGCTTAAAGGCCGC
>JBEBXQ010000047.1:0-29983 GCA_040391535.1 Telluribacter sp.
CTACCAATATTACTGATCGGGGGATGCATCGGAGATAAGGAGCATGGAGTATGGAGCATAAAAAAGCAGGAATACATTTCCTGCCGGGTACTTTAAATTATTGATGACTGAATCGCTTCATCCGCCCTCATGACAGGCCGTGCTTGCTAATGAAGCTCCCCCTGATGTTCCCCATGCTTTTACCAATTGTTTAACCTGGTGGCAAATTGGATTTCCTATAAAACTTCTATAAATTTCTTTCCCTCAAGTAGGAAATACGAATACCGGATTAATGTCAAATAATAAACCAGTGGAGTTGCTAACTTCTTCGATTGGCCAATTCACCATACAAATCATCAAGGCATCCAGGACTTTGAAAGCTACTGAATCGTTTCTTCAGGGGGTAATTAATTTTCACTCTGTACGGTACGTACGTGTGTTTTTGTCCCGGATATTGTCCCCAAAAGCAAAAAAGCCCCTATTGGGGCTTTAAATGCTATTTTGCAGAGAGAGAGGGATTCGAACCCCCGGTGCCTCGCGGCACAACGGTTTTCAAGACCGCCGCAATCGACCACTCTGCCATCTCTCTAAAGAACGTCGTTTGTTCGTGTATCAAACGTGGGTGCAAAAGTAATAGCAATTTCCGATTTGTCAAGCACTTTTTATAAAAAAATTATCACTAAATCGCACACTCCTGGTTTTCAGCCATCTTTTGAATAAAAAAAATGATCCGGTATTGCATTTTCAGATCCTTGTCTATCCTGAATTTTATCTCATCATGAACATCCTTTCGCTTTGTCCATTTAATTTTTTCAACGCTTTTCCTAAAATTTCACTTATTTGCACTCACGCTACGTATAGAATGAACCAATCCACAAACTTAAAAAATGACCATCTGGCAAGTATTTAAAAGACTCCAACCTTTCGTCAAACCCTACAGGAAAAAGATTTTCCTGGCGTTATTGTTAACGCTGTTTGGCTCACTTACGGCTCAGGTAAACCCATTGGTGCTTCAATATACCGTTGATTCGGTACAGGGCATGCTGGAAAAAGGAATGAACGTACAGCAGGGCGCTACCCTGCTGATAGAAATATCGGTTGTTTTGTTTATGAAGGAAATCATCAACTCCTTTATCATTTTCGGCCAACGCTTCTTTGGTGAAAAAATCCGGATTAACATATCCGGGGACCTTGCACAGGCTGCTGTCTACCGTATTCTGACCTATAATCTGAGCTTTTATAGTACTGACAATAATCAAAAAGGAAAATTGCAGGTAAGGGTTGACCGCGGTATAGAATTCCTTACCCGGCTGATCCAGAATTTCTTTATTGATATTTTGCCACTTTTTGCCAATTCGATTGTCGCATTAGCCATTATGTTTTCTGCTAATTTTTATGTCGGACTTGTCGCGCTGCTGATCCTGCCTGTTTACTTTTCGGTCAGCTATCATCAGGCCGGGAAACTTCGTGGTGTCAGAAGAACGCTGAAAAACCAAAGAGAGAACAAAAGTGCGGGACTGATTAATCTGATTGAGTCTATTCAGGTCATCAAATCGTTTGTACGCGAAAAATACGAAGGCTGGAAACAACTGGATCTTCAGCTTCAGCTGATGGGATCACAGCTGAAAACCCGTAAAACGAACTTCGTGTATGACGGCCTGAAAAGCTTTGTGGAACAGATTGGCGTGGTACTGATCATTATCCTTACGGCTTACCTGGTACTGGACGGACAAATGACCATTGGCGCGATCATGTTTCATATCATGCTGTTTAATAATGTTTCTGCACCAATCCGGCAGTTACACCGTATCTACGACGAGATGAATGATGCGCTGACCTACTCCGAAGGTTTCTTTGAAATTCTGGACGAAGAAAGTGCTGTAGAAAAAAGCGGAGCAACAGCCCCTGACGTAATCAAAGGAAACTTCAGGCTCCATCATGTCGATTTTACCTATCCCAATGGCACAAAAGCGCTGAGTGACATCAATATGGAAATCAAAGCCGGTCAGACGACGGCGCTGGTAGGACTTTCGGGAGCCGGAAAAAGCACTCTGATTAACCTGCTGGTTAATTTTTATCAGCCCGATTCGGGCGAATTATTACTGGACGGTATTCCGTTAGCCGATTATGATCTGGACAGTCTGAGAAATGCTACCGGTATGGTGCTTCAGAAAAACCATATTTTCAAAGGCTCTATCGAAGAGAATATCAGGTATGGGAAAATGGATGCTACGCTGGAAGAAGTAATGCATGCAGCCAAACAGGCCTCTCTGCATGAACAGATCATGGAATTACCCAATCAATACCAATCGGATGCGCAGTTACTTTCCGGCGGACAGCAGCAGCGGATTGCCATTGCACGGTTGTTCCTCAAAAACCCGCCCATTATATTTCTGGACGAACCCACTGCCAGCCTGGATGCCATTGCTACCGAGCAGATCAAAAACAGTCTGGATGCCATTAAGCAGGGCCGTACAGTGATTATTATTTCCCATAGCCTTTCGCAGATTATTGACTCCGATCAGATTTATGTGATGAAGAAAGGCCGGGTAGCCGAGCATGGGTCGCATGAAGAACTGTACAAAATGAATGGTGTATACCGCGAAATATTCGATGCTTCGGCCCGAAGCCTTAATCTGGATAAAATTGCGAAGACGATGGAATAACAAAAGAGGGACGACCAGTCCGGCCGTCCCTCTTAAGATTAATTTTCATCTGTGATCAGTGAAAAAAATCTTTCATTTTATCAAAGAAACTCTTTTCGTTTTTGCCTGGTTTGGGATGGAAATTCGGAGAATCTTTCAGTTTTTCCAGCATTTCTTTTTCTTCAGCTGATAAGGCCGCAGGTGTCCATACACCTACATGTACCAGTTGATCTCCTCTTCCGTATCCGTTAAGATCCTTAATTCCTTTACCTTTCAGGCGCAGGATTTTTCCGGCTTGTGTACCGGCTTCGATATTGATTTTAGCCTTACCATCAATGGTTGGTATTTCTACTGAAGTGCCTAAAGCGACATCCGGAAAGCTCAGATGAAGATCATACACCACATTATTACCGTCCCGTTTCAGGTTAGCATCCTCTTCCTCCTCAATTACAATCAGTAAATCACCAGGTACACCACCTCTTTGCGGCGCGTTTCCTTTGCCTGACATGGATAGCTGCATCCCTTCTCCTACACCGCCGGGAATATTCAGGTTAATCATATCATCCTGCATCAGACGGCCTTCGCCCGCACAGGAAGTACAACGTTCGCTGATAATTTTACCATCACCGTTACAGTTTGGACAGGTACTTGTAGACACCATTTGTCCGAGCATCGTGTTCACTACTCTTCTCACCTGCCCTGACCCGTTACAGGAGCTGCAATTGGTCAGCGAGGTTCCGTTTTTGGCACCATTTCCCCCACAGGTAGTACAGGAAACATATCTTTTTACCTTAATTTTTTTCTCCGCTCCGTTAGCAATTTCCTGAAGGTTCAGCTTGAGTTTGATCCTGAGATCGGATCCTCGCTTTACGCGGCGTCCGCCACTGGTGCGCGCTCCGCCAAACATTTCACCGAAAGGACTGCTGTCTCCGAAGATATCTCCGAATTGGGAGAAAATATCATCCATGCTGAAACCTCCGCCGCCATAAGCACCACCACCTGCAGCTCCGCCCATCCCGGCATGACCAAACTGGTCATAACGCTGGCGTTTCTGGTCATCACTCAGCACACTGTAAGCTTCAGCCGCCTCTTTAAATTTTTCCTCCGCCGTAGGATCATCCTGGTTTTTATCAGGGTGAAATTTTATCGCCAGTTTGCGGTATGCTTTTTTGATCTCATCAGCACTGGCCGATTTTTCCACACCCAGCACTTCGTAAAAATCTCTTTTCTTTGACATGATTGTCTGATGTATTATTGCTTACAAATTACTGACCGACAACCACTTTGGCATAACGGACCACTTTATCATTAAGGAAATAGCCTTTTTCAACTTCATCAATAACTTTTCCCTTCATATCTTCTGATTGTGCCGGAAACTGCGCTACTGATTCATGAATTTCAGCGTCAAAATTTTCACCGACAGCATTCATGGGTTTTACCCCTTTTGATTCAAGTGTTTTGAAAAACTTCTGATAAATCAGATTTACTCCTTCCTTTAAAGCTTCCAGATCACTGGAGGTTTCAAAAGAATTGGAAGCACGTTCAAAATCGTCAATAACAGGTAAAAGGCTTCTGACCAGATCTGCATTGGCAGTTCCGATCAGTTCGAGCTTTTCTTTTGACGTACGACGTCTGAAATTCTCAAAATCCGCATATAACCTCAGGTATTTTTCTTTTAATTCGGCCACTTCTTCTGCCAGTTTGCCTTCTTCACCGGCTTCCTGATCAGCATGGCCGGAAATTGTATCCTCAGTACCGGTCACCTCTGCCTGATTGTCAGTATTTTCTTCAAAAACCTCTTCCTGCTCTTTATTCTCAGTTTGCTCTTGTGTATTTTCAGCCATTATTATACTATTTTTATACTTTCACTTCATGACATGAATTGGTCAAAATATCTTTGCCAAAGCCTTAAAACTGCCAACATGACATAAATACATTATCTGAATGTTAACAATGCGTCATGTTGCATTGAGCTGGCAATTTAACCCTATATTTGTTGTTATGATCGTTCAGGAACTCATATATCAGCAGCGAAGTCAAAAAGTAAAAGAACTGGCTCTAAGGAACGGTTTTGAACTTTGTGGCATTTCCAAAGCCGGGTTCCTGGAGCAGGAAGCCCCCCGGCTGGAAAACTGGCTTAATAAGAACCATAATGGCAAAATGGAATGGATGAACAACCATTTCGACAAACGCCTGGATCCGACGTTACTGGTAGACGGCGCACGGTCGGTTATTTCAGTTTTGCTTAATTATTTCCCTGAAAAAAGGCTGCCTGAGGGAGAGAATGATCTCAAAATATCCAAATACGCCTACGGTAAGGATTATCATTATGTGCTGAAGGATAAGCTGAAAAATCTTATCTGCGACATTGAAAATGAAATCGGTGAAATCAACGGACGCGTATTTGTAGATTCAGCACCGGTTATGGATAAAGTGTGGGCGCAAAAAAGCGGACTTGGCTGGATAGGCAAAAACAGCAACCTCATCAACAGGCAAAACGGCAGCTTCTTTTTTATCGGGGAAATCATCTCTGACCTTGAGCTGTCTGCTGATGATCAGCAGACCGACCATTGCGGCACCTGTACCCGGTGTATGGATGCCTGTCCGACGGATGCCATTTCTGAACCTTATCAGGTAAACGGAAGCAAGTGCATCAGCTATTATACAATAGAGCTTAAAGAAGCTATTCCTGAAGAAGTAAAGGGTAAATTTGAAAACTGGATTTTCGGTTGCGATATCTGCCAGGATGTTTGTCCGTGGAACCGGTTTTCCAAACCACATCATATTCCCGAATTCCGTATCGCGGATCCGTTAAAAAACTTCAGCAAAGGCGACTGGCTGGAAATGACTGAAGAAATTTTTAAGGAGGTATTCCGCCAATCTCCTCTGAAAAGAAGTAAATTCGAGGGTATTACCAGAAATATCAGTTTCGTTCAGCGATCTGAAAGTCCAGCCGATTAATAACCAAAACCTGATTCCCGATGAAAAATATCATTGTACCGGTAGATTTTTCCCCAAATTCAGAGCGTGCACTGAAAGCCGCGAAAATCATTGTAGGAAAAAGAGCAAGGAAACTCATCATTGTCCACGCTTATCAGCCCTATATACCGGATATCTCCATCCCTACTGCGATTGACATACCTATTGATGCCGAGCTGGAAAATTCTTTCAGAGAAAAACTGAAACAATACGTTGAAGAAGCGAAAGAAGAAGGCTTTGAAGCAGAGGCGCTGCTGGGCATCGGCAGTGTGCATACGGTGGTGTTCGATGCCATTAAAAAATATGAGTCAGTAGGCGTAGTCATAGGCCGTACAGGAAGTGGTGGTTTTTTTGACAAACTGATCGGAAGTGCAGCGACCAGTATCGCGCTTGATGCCCCCTGTCCTGTTCTGATTATTCCTCCTGAATCAAAAGAACCCGAAGCTTTCAAAAAAATTGTATATGCAACCCAACTGGAGTACGACGAAAATCATATCCTGAGTGAAGTTATTCCGCTGGTCAATGAACTGCAGGGTGATCTGACCTTCCTTAAGGTACTTGCGCCCAATCAGCCGAACATACAGCCGGATGCGCAGTTTATCGCTCAGATTCAGGATCAGTTCGGTATTCCTGACAGCCGGTTTATCACCCGTGAAGCGAGCAGCATCTCGGAAGGACTCTCCGGTTACTGTGAAGAAAATGACACTGAACTACTGATTGTGTCTACCCGTCAGCGGGGATTTCTTGAAGCATTTATCATCAATCCGAGCATTACCAGGAAACTGATTGTCAATACACACATTCCACTGCTGGTTTACCATATCAAAGAGTAATACTCCCTGAATGATGGCTAGAAGACGCGGCTCCAGGAAAAAAATTGTTCACAATCTGCTCACGTCACCAGGTACCCTTCAGTACCTGGGACGTGAAGTTTCAGGTCCTTCCGGAATCCTGGAGATCACCTATAATGCGTCATTTATTGAAATACGTAAAATAACGGACCTGAAAGACCTTCAGCCGGCAACCACTCAGCATGTCAATACCTGGATCCATGTGAACGGTATCCATAACGCAGATACTATCGCCCGGATTGGTAATCTCTATCAGTTACATCCGCTTCTTCAGGAAAACGTGATGAATGCCTACCGTAAACCCAAGCTGGATTCGTATAAGGATGATCAGCAATTCCTTTCTGTTAAGACCCTGCAACCCGTTAACAATGGCGAAGATCTGGGTATTGAGCAGGTTTCCTTTGTGTTAGGGCCTGATCTCCTAATCAGTTTTCAGGAACACGGTGAACATAACGTCTTTGAACCCATCCTGAACCGGTTAAAGGCATCGGTTGGTAAAACCCGGACAATGGGGACCGACTACCTGCTGTACGCACTGACCGACATGGTGATTGACCAGTATTTCATTGCAGCCGACAGCCTCGACGAACGTTTGTCAGCACTGGAAGAAATGGTGATTGAAGGCAAATCCACAGAAACTTTACATGCCATTTATGAACTGAAAAGAGACATTACGTCTGCGCGTCGTGTGATTGCACCGGTCAGGGAAATGCTGAATCAGCTGATCCGCGATGAACTTCCGCAGATACGCAATGAAATTCTTCCCTATCTCCGTGACTCCTACGATCATGTTATTCAGATCCTCGATATGCTTGATTCAGCCCGGGATGTCATCGCCAGCCTTGTGGACATACATCTGTCTACATTAAGTAACCGCATGAATCAGATCATGAAAACGCTCACTATCTTCTCAGCGATCTTCCTGCCTGTTACTTTCATTGTGGGGGTTTATGGTATGAATTTTCCCGATATTCCCGAATTTTCCATACCCCATGGTTATTTTTGGGTATGGGGTGTTATGATTACCATTACGGTTTCACTCATTACTTTTTTTAAATACAAAAGATGGATGTAGCGAGCAGCTTTTAAGTTTATCTTTACAACAAACTTTGTAAAGCGTATGAATTTAATTGCAGCTCCTGACGGAGATATCATTCCGGATTCTATCTATCTTCTCACCGACAGCCGAAAAGTAATTTTTCCCGAAAACAGCCTTTTTATTGCCATTAAGGGTGTCCGTCATGACGGGCATCAATATATCAGATCACTTTATCATGCCGGTGTAAGAGAATTTATTATTGAAAGCAATGCCCTTACCGACTCTCTCCTGAAAGAAGTACAGGATCTGCAAGAAGGCAAAGCATGGGTCGTTACAGATGCGGTCAGGGCATTGCAGAAAATCGTGCAACGAAAAAGAAGCGGTATTTCTATACCGGTTACCGCCATCACGGGCAGTAACGGAAAAACGATTGTAAAAGAATGGCTTTCTCAGTTACTCGGCCCCGATCTGAATGTATTAGCCAGTCCCAAAAGCTACAACTCCCAGATAGGTGTGCCGCTTTCGGTATGGCCGCTGAACGATTCCTATCAGCTGGCTATTTTTGAAGCCGGTATTTCACAGCCGCACGAAATGGAATATCTGGAAACTGTAATCAGGCCGGACATAGGTATTTTTACCAATATCGGCACCGCGCATGATGAAGGTTTCAGGAGCATCAAACAAAAGGTAGCTGAAAAACTGCGGTTGTTTACACATGCAAAGAAACTGATTTTCAGGGCAGATTACAGGATCATCCGGGAAGAAACGGATCTTCTACTGAAACCGGTCAATCCGGATATCAGGCTGATTTCATGGGCGACCGATGCGCAGGCCGATATCAGCGTGAACTTTGAAAACCAGCCTGATCATACGATCGTTCAACTTACTTATGCTCATCACTCCTATACTTTTAAAACGGGCTTCAAAGATCAGGCATCCCTGGAAAACCTTGTTCATTGTATCGTATACCTCATTGAAGCCGGACTCGATCAGGTAATCATTCAAAACCGTATTCTGAAGCTGCAGCCGGTTTCTATGCGCCTTGAAATAAAAGAGGGCATTTACCATAGCGAAATCATTGATGATTCATACAATAACGACCTGCAGGGCCTGACGATGGCTATGGATTTTCTGAAAGAAAACCGCCGGAAGCCCCGGCAGGTGATGATTTTGTCTGACATGCACCAGACCGGATTAAAACCCCTTGAACTGTATCGTTCTGTCAGTGAGCTCGCGCAGAATAACCATATTGACCTCTTTGTGGGCATAGGCCCTGATATTTCTGCCAATGCTGACCAGTTTGCCGCATTTGAAACCTCTTTCCATGAAAATACAGAGGCTTTTCTCACTTCCTTTCCCTTTCACCGGTTAACCGACAGCCTGGTCCTGGTTAAGGGCGCCAGGGCTTTTGAATTTGAACGGATTGTCTTCAGATTACAGAAAAAAGTACATAGTACGATTCTTGAAATTAACCTGGATGCACTCACACACAATCTTAATTTCTACAGAGGAATTATCGGGAAAGAGACCCGGATAATGGTAATGGTGAAGGCTTTTGCCTATGGAAGCGGGAGCATGGAAGTTGCGTCCCTGCTGCAACATCAGCGGGTGGATTACCTGGCTGTCGCCTACCCCGACGAGGGCGTTACACTGCGAAACAATGGCATCACAATACCGGTTATGGTTATGAATGCTGAGCCCGAGAGCTATGATGTGATGGTCAGGTATCAGCTGGAACCTGAGATTTACAGCCCGCGGACACTACGCAACTGGATTGATCATGCCACCACTTACCCACAGTCCGTAACCATCCCTCCGGTTCACCTGAAAATAGATACCGGCATGCACAGACTGGGTTTTATTCGACAGGATATGGAATGGCTCAAGGAGACCATTCTCCGTAATCCGGAAATAAAAATAGCCAGCATTTTCACACATCTGGCAGGTGCTGATGAAGCCGTTCATGATTCATTTACCCACCGGCAGTACGAGTTGCTCAATGCAGCAACACGCGAAATTGAAAGCATATTGCCTTACCGGCCACTGAAGCATATTCTGAACTCGGCGGGTATTGTCAGCTATCCGGAATTTAAGCTGGATATGGTCAGATTGGGTATCGGGTTATATGGCATTGATTCTTCAGGTAGAAATCAATCACAGCTGAAGGTCGTCGGTACGCTGCGTACCGTCATTTCCCAGATCAAAACCTACAGCTCAGGCGAAACGATTGGTTACAGCCGGAAAGGGGTGATTAGTGAAAATGCCCGAATCGCCACTATAGCTATGGGTTATGCAGACGGTCTGGATCGTCGCTGCGGAAACGGAAATTGTCAGGTACTGGTCAACGGGACACTTTGTCCGACGATCGGCAATATCTGTATGGATATGTCTATGATTGACATTACCCGTGCCTGTGCGGAAGAAGGCGACGAAGTGACCATTTTCGGAAAAGAACCGGAAATCTCCGCTTTGGCAAAGCAGATCAACACCATACCTTACGAAGTACTGACGGGTATCAGTGAACGCGTGAAAAGAGTATTTTTTAAAGAGTAGGAAGGGGTAAAAAATACCCTTTTCCTTCTTAATTGACCGGAACCTTAGCTTTACCATTCGTCAGATGCAACCCTGTTTACGTTTACCGTTTTTTTCATTATTGTTATTTTTCACGGTTATAAGCGCGTCAGCACAGCTGCCGGAGTCATCTAAACCCTGGAAAGGGTTCGAAAAAATATCATTTGTTTTTCAGAAAAGAGAAGCCTGGTATATCAAACCGGAAAAGGCATTACCGGGTAACCCCTGGATATGGCGGGCACATTTCCCCGACTGGCATACCGATATGGACAGTATACTGGTCTCCAGAGGATTTCATGTAGCCTATATCAATACAAATGATAGGTTTGCGAGTCCGGAAGCGATGATGGTATGGGATGATTTCTATCACTACCTGACGACGGCAAAACAACTGGCACCGAAAGTGGCACTTGAGGGCGTCAGCCGGGGTGGCTTGTATGTATATGGATGGGCTAAGCGAAACCCATCCCGGGTCAGTGTCATTTATGCTGAAGCACCGGTTTGCGATCCTAAAAGCTGGCCGGGAGGAAAAGGAACAGGTACAGGCTCGGCAGGAGACTGGGAAAAATGGCTAAAAATAATGCATCAGACAGAGGACAGCTTTGCTGGTTTCAGGGATATTCCTTTGAATGATCTGGAGGGACTTGCTTCTTTTAAAGTGCCGCTGATCCATGTGATCGGCCTGAATGACAAAGTAGTCCCCAACGCTGAAAACACTTATCCGCTGATTGAGAAATACATCAGGCTGGGCGGACCGGCAACTGTCTATCCCATGACCCGCGGAGAGCAAAAATTAAACGGCCATCATTTCCCGATTGAAAATCCGGCCTTTTTCGCTGATATAATTCAGTATCACAGCACACCTGTGAAACAATACCTCAGCAGTGATCATTATATTGAAGTGAACCAGGGGCTGCAACGGTCTCAGGACAAATTTAAAAATCAGAAACAGGGAACGGTGGCATTTCTGGGAGGATCCATTACGCACAACCCCGGCTGGCGCAACAAAGTAAGCCAGTACCTGCGTGAAAGATATCCTGACACTGTCTTTGAATTTATAGCAGCCGGTATCCCATCGCTGGGCAGCACTCCGCACGCCTTTCGTTTTCAGCGCGATGTTCTGCAAAAAGGCATTCCTGATCTGTTGTTTGTAGAAAGTGCCGTTAATGACCGTACAAACGGCTTCAGTGAAAAAGCGCAGATCCGGGCATTGGAAGGGATCATTTCGCAGGCAAAACAGGCCAACCCGCAGATGGATATCGTTGTTATGGCCTTTGCCGATCCCGATAAAACGGGAGACTATCAGGCTGGCAAAAAACCGGCAGAGGTTGAAGTACACCGACGTGTAGCGCAAAATTCGGGGGCATCCTTCATTAATCTTTCTCAGGAAGTATATGACCGTATACAGGCCGGAGAATTTTCATGGGAATACGATTTTAAAGATTTACACCCTTCTCCCTTCGGACAGGAAATCTATTTTCAGGCCATAAAGGCATTATTTAACACAAAACAAAATATTAACACCGTTAAAGACGGCAACGTGTCTGCTGACCCTTATACTTATTCCAAAGGGAGATACCTGGATATCGGACAAGCCAAACAACGAAAAGGATTTACAACAGATACCAGCTGGCAACCACAGCCTGCTTTCCCTACGCGGCCTGGTTTTGTGAAAGTACCGATGCTGACAGGAGAAAAAGCAGGCGATTCTTTTGAGCTGGAGTTTTCAGGAAGGGCGATTGGTATTGCCGTAGTGTCAGGCCCTGACGCGGGCAAAATAGCTTACCGGATTGACGGAAAGAAAGAGAAACAACTGGATTTATATACACAGTGGAGCGGACAGCTCCATCTGCCGTGGTACCTTATGCTTGACGACGAACTGAAAACCGGCAAACATAAGATCAGTATCAGGATTCTGGAAGATAAAAACAGTAAGAGTACAGGGAATGCGTGCAGAATTGTCTATTTTCTTGAAAATCAGTAAACGACTACCACAGAGCCGTACAAATCCTTTCTTCCCGGAATAACAAGCCGGAAACTATATACCCCGGCGGGAACTGTCGTTCCGTTATAACTCCCATCCCAGGGAATGGAATAGTCAGAAGTATAATAGACACATTGCCCCCAACGGCTGAATACAGCTATTTCCCCTTCCGGAAAATCCTGTAACCGCAAAGGAGCCCATACATCATTTATATGATCTCCGTTCGGGCTGAAGGCTGTGGGCATCAGCAGCAGATTTGACGCTGAATGTACAGCGATTCGCAGCGTGTCACTTGCGAGGCAGTTGTTAACACTGCTGGCATGCACAATAAAAGTTTCCGATTGAGTGGCTTTCAGTTGTTGTTCTGCTGATTGCTGATGATCTTCAAACCATGCAGCCGGCTCCCACCGGTCAATCCGGAAATCGGGCACAGTGGCTTCCACTTTCAGATGAATGGGTTCACCCTCATTGACCTCCGCGGGAGTAACGGAAGTAAGCGTAACCGCAAAATGCTCAATATTGATGCGCACCAGATTTCTTACACTATCGCATCCCATACTATTGGGCATCACATTTTCGAGTTCAATGGATTCATAATACGTTTGTCCTTCATATTCTACAGCGTCGCACCCGGTCAGTTCAATAACTTCCTCTATCACCGGATCATCATAAATCCGGGCAATCAGTTCATTACTCTGCACTTCTTCATCTTCAGAACACTCATCTGAAACAATCACCGCCAGCGAAACCACATCTCCGTTTTTCAAATCACTCACAAGCCAGATAGCCTCATCGGCTCCGGAAACACTTTTACCATTCACCAGCCATTGGTACGAATAATTTCCCGGTACGCTGACGATCGATTTCCACAATAACGCTTCGCCGGGACACCGTACTCCCTGCTGATCCGTTTCAATGCTTACTACAGGTTTTTCTGATGGCTTTTTCACCTTGATATCCACACTTTGAGCTACTTTTTGCTGACAGCCATCTGTAATCTCCACCTGGTAAGAAATGTCTTCATCCGGGCTGACTGTCCTTACTGTTTCTTTTGAGCCGTCATTCCAGAGATAGGTATAAGGCTTTACACCAAAATCAGCATTTGCGGTAAGCGTAAGCGGTTCAGAGGGACAAATTTCCTGTGTTAAATCCGAAGTGGATACCAGCGAAACAAATTCTAAGGTACGTCCCGTTATGGTCGTGATAAAAGGCCCTGTTCCGCTTACACAGGTAGCTTCACAGCTTTCGGGTCCCATACATGCCCGTAAAATTGAAAGCGAGACTTTCAGATCATAGTCTTCACACCGGACTTCAATACAACCATTGTAATTATCAATCACATTAGGGGTACCACCACCCACAGGACCGGGGGTCGCAGGGCGGCCGTTCGTAAACCATAGTATATTTTCTCCGCATTTCCGGTCATCTCCCAACACTATCCTGAACCCCATCTTATCCCTTGTGCAAGGTGCCTCTACCATCATATTATTGGTATGCGTTGTATTCACAACCTGTATCCCGCCCGGTACCGGAACTACCCATGCATAGCTGCAGGCTTCATTAAAGGCGTAGTCTTCGCAATTTGCATTATCCTCAGTCCGGGATGAATTCAGAGGAAAAGTCGCATCCAGCGCCCCGGACTCACCGGCAACCAGCGGATCAATGACTACTGTACCTTTTTTGAGAAGGCCTTCGATTTCGTTTCTTTTCAGTACCATTCCGATCCCCTGCCCGTCAATTTCATAGGAAAGATCCATCGTATGTGACGGATCCGGTTCGGCGTACATAAACGCTTTACCGATTTTCAGCAAAGTGTTTTTACCTGTCCTTAACACTACTTGTCCGGCAAGCTTTCCCTTCACAACAGGAGTGTCCTCAAACCAGAACTTTAAAGGAACCACTCCTATGTCATAATTATCAGCCAGAACGATCTCATCAAATGTATCATCCACCCAGCTTCTGAGGAAGAAGCTTGTTTTGACACTTCCCCTTGACACCACCATTTCCGCATCAATCCCGGGAAATATATTGGTAATGCTGATACCATCATCACCTACGGTCAGCTGACGCCAATCGGCCTCGGCTATCTTCACCCTGCCCTGTCCTGTGCGGATACCATACAATACCCACTGATTAAAAGATACCTTGCCATGAGGGCTTACGATATAGGAAACCGCTTTATCACTATTAAAACCCACCGGTAGCGGCTGTCTGAGCGCTTCATAAATGTTTTCAGCTGTCTCACTAAGCCGATGATCAATCGTAAGCCACTGATTACCGCTGCGATAATGCAAGGGTCCCAATGCTCCTTGCGAATGGACCTGGCCAGGCACATCAGCATCAACAAAAAAACGGGAAGACTCCGTCCTGCGGCTCATTACCTCAATGACATTTCCGGCAGGCTGGTCCGGCGCGTCATACCCCGCGTCAGGATGATGGCTATAAGCACGGTTAACATTCAGCCAGTGCGCATCAGGCTCTTTATATTTCTTTGTCAGGGAAGTAAGGTTTGCAGACTTTCCGGAAACAACTGTCTGAGACGGATCAGTCGTATTAATACCTATCGAATCGGTCTGTGCTCCGGCCGGCTGCTTTAATGTAAGCAAAACATTAAGAAAAGCTAAGAAATATAAATATTTCTTCATAAATTCCATTTTAAAACTACAGCTATAATGTTCCAGTCATACATTCATACGCAATATCAGGCCGGTCAGCATCTAAAGTACGCATATTTCCGGTTTATGATTTTAATCATTTTTACGAATTCTTCCTCAAATTACTTTTTTCCTGAGTCGATTTAATACTAACTTGGTATATAAAACAAAATTTTGTATGAATCCGCAAACCTATAACGAACTGATTACGACCCGTAAAATGTACGAGTTAGTAACCGAAAGGCTTGAAAAACCTGAAAAAAACAAGCCTGGCAATGCTTCAACAGAGCCTGAGCTAAATCATGAATTGCTCGAAATTATCCTTGCGCTTTATGATAACGATTCAGAATTTTCACTGCAGGACATGAATAAGTTTTCGGTAAAGGATATTCTTCAGTACATTCAGGCATCCCACCGGTTTTACATGAATAAAAAAGTACCTGAAATTGAGCAGTCCCTGTTACACATCATCAGTAAATTCGGTGCTACTAATTCGGTCATGGTACAACTGGCTCTGTTTTTCAATGATTATAAAAATGATCTGATAGAACATTTCAAAATGGAAGACCGGATTGTTTTTCCTTATATTCACCAGTTGCTGAAGGCCAGAGAGGAAAAGTATACTTCTGACCAGATAAGGCTGTTACTATCCTCGTCTACGCTTGATGTGTATGACACAGAGCATGACCCGATCGAGGATGAACTTAAAAAGGTAAGCATCCTGCTTGCGGAGTATAACAAAACCAGCGAAACGCCTCTTGCCTTCAGGGTCTTTCTTAATCAGGTCGAGATTTTTGAAATGGAACTCAGAAAACACGCTATCATTGAAGATCATGTTTTGATTCCGATGGCACGTGAGTTGGAAAATGAGCTCAGGAAACAACTCATGTAGCTAAAGAGTTTTGATAATACAGATAATCACAACCGCTTTTACAAGCGGTTTTTTGTTTCACACCTTACAGAAATATGGTGTAGCCTCTTATGACTAATCAAAATTAAAGCTATCCGGCCGGTGAAAACCTTTATGCTGCTGTATGGCTGTTACATAAGCCAACCAATGGCTTCGGAAGTAAAGACACGGCATCAGATTCTGCCTGTAAACACATACTGAGCTCCTATCGAATGTATACCACTTCTACCCGCTTACCCTATTAATGCCACGGATGGACCGGTTATGATACCATCCGTTCAGAAAGTAAGGCAACCAGTCATGCTGAGACTATCCATTTAACGTCAGTTCCGGATAAGCTCACTATCCGAAAATATTATTCAGGGTTTTTATGAATGTTAGCTTTCTGCTGTTTCTATAATCCTCCCACTTTTCCACCACTTCGTGGTTATTTTAAGTCCGAAGGACTGACAGGATTATAGAAAATCGGAGATATCAGCAAATTTAACCGTAAAGCGGTGGCAGGGCCCGAAACCCGAACTGACGTTATTTATTAGAATTTCACCATCAATATCATATCTAATGACTATTATAAGCATAATAACAACTTCAATAAATACAATAGAAAACAGAAAACAAAAAAACTACAATAATCCAATCTTTACACTCCTTCACACAGAACACCTCATTAACGAGTCCTTTTAAGCTATTTTCACAATGAACACCCTTACTCCGGAATGATTATTTACATTTATTTTTCTCATATATTGAATATATTCAATATTAAATTTACTTTATTAAATATATATTTATCTGATCATATTTTTTTTGAATTTTTTTTACACTTTCCATACTCAGAATAAAATTTGGTCAACAATTACATGAGACCTTAAAACAATCGCCAATCAATAGGAATAATACCAAATTTATCAAAATAACCCAACTTCATAATATAAAACAAAATACCATTCATCCAGTAAAAAGCCTATTATCAAATAAAATTAAGACCTTTTGTAATCAAGGTATTGTACAATAAATATAAATATATTACCTTTGTAACATCAAAACACAAAAAGAGAAATAATACAATTTAAATCCATCAAACATGAAGACGATCATATTAGCCTCCGCATTAATATTAGGAACCACATCATTCTTTACTGCAAATGCAGCAGAAAAAGAAATTAAAAAAGTAAATACATTACCAGCTGTTTCAGTTGCTGACACTTTGCCGGTTACCATTGAGGCCAACGAGAGCCTGTTTATTACTACAAATGAAAACAGTACAGAGAAAGTACAATACACGCCTGAACAAAAAGCAGCCATTGTAGGCCTTGAATTCAGAAGTACTTCACGTTAAAAGATGAAAATAGGATTATTGGGTATAGATTATTAAGGTTAGTTTAATTTGGATAAAAAGGAGGAGGTTTCTTCTCCTTTTTTTTATGACTTCCCTGACATGCCAAAGGGCCGGCAACTACTTACCGGCCCTTTGGCATTTATACAATTATTCTGAAACGGGTGTCAGATCACTACGTTCACAATACGTTTGGGTACTACAATCACTTTTCTGGCAGGTTTCCCTTCCATCCATTTCTGTACGGTTTCATTCGCCAGCACTTCTGCTTCTATCGATTTGGGATCCGCATCCACTGCAAAGGACAAGCTTGTCCTTACCTTTCCATTGATCTGTACGGGATATTCAAAAACATCATCTATCACATACTGAGGCTCCCATTGCGGGAAGGTGGCATCAGAAACTGTTCCAGGCTGATTACCAAGCACTGCCCACAATTCTTCCGCGATATGCGGCGCATACGGAGATATCAGCACCACCAGCTCTGACAAAACAGCCTTTTTATGGCATTTTAACGACCCGAGTTCATTCACACAAACCATCAGGCTGCTTACCGCCGTATTAAACGAGAAGCCTTCTATATCAGCCTCAATCTTCTTAATTGTTTTATGCAGTACTTTCAGCTCCTCTTTGGAAGGCTCGGCATCGGTCACGACCCATTGCTCTGTATCATTATAAAACAAACGCCACAGTTTTCTCAGAAAACGGAAAGTACCATCAATACCGTTTGTATTCCATGGTTTTGCCTGTTCCAGCGGCCCCAGGAACATCTCATAGATACGAAGAGTGTCCGCACCGTATTTATCCACGATATCATCCGGATTCACGACGTTGAACTTCGACTTCGACATCTTTTCTACTTCTACCCCGCAGATATACTTTCCGTCTTCCAGAACAAATTCTGCATTTTCTCCTGCAATATCCGGTCTGGAAAGTTTAAATGCTTCCACATCCAGCACATCATTGGTGACAATATTGACATCCACATGCAGCGGTGTCACGTCATAGGCCGGTTTCAATCCTGCGCTTACAAATACCGGACGGGAGTAATTGTCACTTTTCACTCTGTATACAAAACTGCTCCGCCCCTGAATCATTCCCTGATTGATCAGTTTTTTGAATGGCTCCTCTTTGATAACAAACCCACGGTCTTTCATGAATTTGTTCCAGAACCGGCTATAAAGCAGGTGACCGGTAGCATGTTCTGTACCTCCTATATACAAATCCACGTCCTGCCAGTAGCTGATCGCTTCTTTTGAAGCAAAAGCTTCCGTATTATGCGGATCCATATAACGGTACCAGTACCAGCTGCTGCCAGCCCATCCCGGCATAGTACTTAATTCATAATTATAACTATTTCCGTCAACATGATTCTGCCAGTTTTCAGCCCTGCCTAACGGTGGTTCACCTGTAGCTGTCGGTAAATATTTATCGACTACCGGAAGTTCCAGCGGGAGATCTTCGTCCTCCAGTAAATAAGGCAGCCCGTTTTTAAAATAAACCGGAACAGGTTCACCCCAGTAGCGCTGACGGCTGAACACCGCATCTCTCAGACGGTAATTTACTTTACCATTGCCAACCTGTTTTTCCTCCAGCCAGCTGATCAGTGCTTGTGTGGCCTCAGCGAACGTCATGCCATCAATCATACCTGAATTAACATAGCGTCCCTCTTTGGTGGCATCAGCTTCATTTTCAATATCTTTCTGCGCATCCAGAATCTGAATCACAGGCAAATCGAAATGCCGGGCAAAATTCCAGTCACGCTGGTCTCCTGAAGGAACGGCCATTACGGCTCCTGTACCATATCCGGCCAGCACATAATCTGCTATAAAGACCGGAATTTTCTCACTGTTCAGAGGATTAAGCACATAAGCACCAGTGAACGCCCCTGAAACGGTTTTTACGTCCGACATACGATCACGCTCCGAACGCTTTTTAGCATTTTCAATATATTGCTCTACATCCGCGCGCTGTTCTGCGGTTGTAATTTTAGCCACAAGCTCATGCTCGGGAGCAAGCACCATAAACGTTACTCCGTAGATGGTATCTACCCGGGTGGTAAACACTTCCACAAAATTATCTTTACCATCCACAGGCTTTTCAAGCTCAAAACGCACCATGGCGCCTACTGAGCGGCCAATCCAGTTGCGTTGCTGCTCTTTCAGGGAGTCAGTCCATTCTACCGTATCCAGACCATCGAGCAGGCGTTGGGCATAAGCAGTAATCCGCATCATCCATTGCCGCATCAGTTTCTGCTCCACCGGAAATCCTCCCCTTTCTGAAACGCCGTCTTTCACCTCATCATTAGACAGCACAGACCCCAGTCCGGCACACCAGTTAACGGTAGCTTCCGCTACATAGGTCATTCTGTATTTGAGTGTCAGAGCGTGTTTTTCCTCTCCGGAAAAAGCCCTCCACTCATTTGCGCTGAAAATCGGCGTATCGTCATCACAGCAGGCATTGATACTCCCGTTACCCTCCTTTTCAAAAATCAGAATCAGGTCTTCAATCGGCTCAGCTTTATCGGTATTCCTGTTGTACCAGCTATTAAACAGTTGCGCAAAAATCCATTGTGTCCAACGATAGTAAGACGGATCAGAAGTACGCACTTCCCTGCTCCAGTCATAACTGAATCCAAGGTTTTTCAGCTGACTGATATATCGGGTAATATTATTTTCTGTTGTCACGGCCGGATGCTGGCCGGTCTGGATAGCGTATTGTTCAGCAGGAAGGCCAAAGCTGTCAAAACCCATCGGGTGCAAAACATTATAGCCTTTTAATCGTTTATATCTTGAGTAGATATCCGAAGCAATATATCCTAACGGATGCCCTACGTGCAATCCGGCACCGGAAGGATAAGGAAACATATCAAGCACATAATATTTAGGCTTACCGGCCTTATTATCAACTTTGTAAGTTTCATTTTCACTCCAGAACCCCTGCCACTTTCGTTCAATTTCTTTGTGATTATAAGCTCCCATCTAACTGATTTGTTACTTTTCGGACTTTTGTCAGTATAAAATACGGGCGCAAAATTAGCGTTTTTAATAACAAAACGGTCAAATGACCACATTAAACAAACAGAATAGTAAGTATTAACAACCAATCCACCATGAAGAAATCACTTTTTTTAGTTATCGCCATTTTATCCGGGTATGCCGCATCAGCACAGTATAACCCGTTTTTTCGTTTTGGTCTGAAAGCAGGGGCCAATCTTTCCAACATCGAAGGTAACGACCTCAAACTCGGCAGCGGGGGAAACGCTTTTAATTTTAAAGATAACGAAGACCGCTCTCTTGGCTTCACAGGAGGTATATATATGAGATTCGGCCGTAATTTCTACCTGCAACCCGAGATCCTGTTATCGCAGAAAGGCGGGAAATTTAATGTATATGAAGATGGTGTCAAGAACGAAGACGGAAAAGTGGACGTCCGTTTTTCCAATCTTGATGTACCGGTTCTCGTAGGCGGGAGGCTATTCAGGTTCTTCAGGATAAATGCAGGCCCTATGGCATCCTTCCGATTAACTGAAAACGGGAAAATCGGGGAATCTTTTGATCAGTATACCGGAGATGATGCTGACATAACGTACAAAAACGGTGTAGCCTGGGGTTATCAGATGGGTGTGGGCTTTGATTTGGGCAGGCTGAGCCTGGACGTACGCTATGAAGGAAATCTGAACGATGTGGTCGATATAAAATATAAAAGCACTTCAGTGGAGCAACAATTCGGAAGAAAAAGTAACTTGTGGCAGGCAACCCTTGGTATAGCCCTGTTTTAAGAACCATTGATTTAATCACTGACGTTTTATGAAATCCATCCTGACCAAAAACAAGATCACATCGGGAATACTCGGAGCTGTACTGCCTTTTTTTCTGGCAGGATGCGCCTCAACTTCCGGCTCCGGCAATAGCAACGGCAATGTTAACAATTCCAGTGCCCGGGTAATACCCACCCTTCAGAATGATTGTCCGTTGCAAAAAATTTCCTGGCTGGTGGTGGACGCCAAAGCCGACAATGAAAAGGTGGCATCTGTTTCCAGAAAACTTTCGGAAGCTGCGCTTAAAGATGCTGACAAAATCAAACAGATGGCAACCACAGGCAATTCTCCGCTGGAGTTAAGTTCGGCACTGCAAAGTGTGGTAGATGCCAATGCGGGTACACGGCTTGTAGTAAGTCAGGAATTTTACCAGGAATATGTCAGCAACCGCAGCAGTCTGTGTGCTGTACTGGAGGCAGTCCGCCGTGGGTCGATCAAAAAAGAAGAAAGCACCAAATCGACCGAAACGGCTTTCAGAAAGATATCAGGTTCATTTGAGAAATTTTCTCAGTAGAGACCTGTAACAACACAAAGACCGGAGAACAGCTGTTCTCCGGTCTTTGTGTTGTTTATATCAGTAACGATCTGTTTCGCTAAAAAAGAAATTACTTTCAATAGCAGCATTCTCATCTGAATCAGAACCATGAATAGCGTTTGCTTCCAGAGAACGCGCAAACCGTTTGCGGATAGTCCCTTCTTCAGCATTTGCCGGGTTGGTGGCTCCGATCAGCTTGCGAAAATCAGCCACGGCATTATCTTTTTCCAGAATCATCGGAACAATAGCACCTGAAGACATATATTTGGTCAGATCAGCATAAAAAGGACGTTCGCTGTGTACAGCATAAAATTTACCGGCCTGCTCAATTGACAACTGCGTTTTTTTCATAGCCACGATTCTGAATCCGGCCTCTTCTATTTGTTGAATAATTGCACCTGTATGGCCGTCAGCTACTGCATCCGGCTTAATCATTGTGAAAGTTCTGTTTACAGACATATTCAGATTAAGTATTTTATAAGTAGTAAATATTCCTGCAAAAATAACCTTTATTACTTATAAAACAGATGGTATTACTTAAATCCGATCTCTTTTCTTATTTTTGTGCGCCGATTATACCAAAACCTGGCCCAACCTGGTAACCGGAGTGGCCTGAAAGTATAAAAGCGTGCGCAAATGTTCGGAAAGCGCGGAAATAAAGCACTCACTCCGAAAACCGTTTATTATCGATTGTGAAGCAGGATTTAAGTAAACTACAAGAAATATTAGCTGATAGTCAGCAGATTATTGTCACTATGCACCGTGATCCTGATGCAGATGCACTGGGTTCCGCGCTGGCATGGTCACATTTCTTAAAAAAGAGCGGACATCAGGTCACTGTAATAAGCCCCACGGATATTTCCAGAAATCTGTTATGGATGAACGGAGCCGATGAGGTAATCGTCTATGAAAAAACAGCAGAATCCAGGACCACCTGTGATCAGCACATACATCAGGCCGGTGTGATTTTCTGTCTGGATTTTTCCAGCTTATCACGCCTGAAAGATATGCGTACTGCCGTCGTAAAAGCCAAAGGCAAAAAGGTGATTATTGACCATCATCTTGAACCTGAAGGGTTTTCAGACCTGCTGATTTCAGATACCAATGCTGCCGCAACAGCCCAGATTATATACCGGCTGATCAGGCAAATCAATGCCGGACTACTCGATATTCCTATCGCAGAATGCCTGTATGCAGGTATCATGACCGATACCGGCTCTTTCAGGCATGCCAACACAACTCCTGAAGTTCACCAGATTGTAGCTGAAATAATGGAGAAAACAGGCCTCAACACCAGTTTGATCCATCAGCGTATTTTTGATAATTCACCTGTTTCCCGGTTACATTTACTGGGTTATGTACTTTCCAGCATGGTCGTTATACCTGAGTATAATACTTCGTACATGACCCTTTCAGAAGCAGAGTTATTAAAGTACAATTCGGTCACCGGCGATACTGACGGTATCGTAAATTACGGTCTGCAGGTAGAAGGCGTGGTAATGACTGCATTATTTATTGAGCGTAAAGGTGAAATCAAAATCTCTTTCCGCTCTTCGGGCGATTTTTCAGTAAGAGAACTGGCCAATACCTATTTTGGCGGTGGCGGACATTTTAATGCTTCCGGCGGGCGGTCAACACTGGATTTGCCTAAAACCATTGAAAAATTCCTTTCGGTTTTACCTCAGTATGCAGAACAACTAAATCAAACTCAGAAATAAATCTAACATAGCGTAACACTTAACAATTTTATGAACTTAAAAACTACAGGACTTGCGTTAGCGATTGCAATCCTTGGCGCATCTTGCGACAAATACCGCACCCAGGTCACCGAATCGGGGTTAAAATACCAATTGCATGAACACAGCGACAGTGAACGCAAGGGAGAAATAGGTGATATTCTTACGCTGAATCTAGTCATACAGAACAGTACGGACTCTACATTAAGAAGTACTTACGAAGAAGGTAATCCTTTAAACCTACCCCTTAATCAGCCACCTTTCACAGCTTCTTTTGAAGAAGGACTGGCCATGCTTCATAAAGGCGACAGTGCTACTTTCTTTGTAAACGCTGATACTATGTTCAGCAAAATGATGCAGCCTGTCCCTCCGTTTATCCAGAAAGGATCGGATATTAAATTTATCGTAAAACTGATCGATATTCAGAATACAGAAGAATTTCAGAAGGCTCAGATCGAGAAAAATGCCCAACAAAAGGATACTGATATAGCTATTATCAAGGAACATCTTGAAAAAAACAGCTTATCTGCAAAAGCGCAGAATATGGAATCAGGGGTATATTATGTCACTGAAAAAGAAGGAACCGGTGCTAATGTAGAAGTAGGTGATCAGATAAAAGTTGATTATACCGGCAAATTTCTGGACGGAACCGTATTTGACAGCTCAGTTGAAAACCCATACGGCAGAGAACCCAGACCACTGGAATTTCAGATCGGTACGGGTATGGTAGTACCTGGTTTTGAAGAAGGTGTTAAAGGCATGAAAAAGGGTGAAAAAAGAACTGTTTTTATTCCTTCACCGCTTGCCTATGGCCCGAACGGCCAGCCGGGTTCCATCCCGCCTAACGCTGTGCTGGTTTTCGACCTGGAACTGAAAGATCTGACAAAATCAGCTAAAAAATAGGATATCTTTCCCTTTTTGTAAAAGGGGCTGTTCTGTATCGTTTGATTATTCTTTTCAAATGTAATATATTTAAAGCCGGCACGTGCCGGCTTTTTTTGATGCTATGATTCTTTGTTTTGCCACCAATAACCAGCATAAGCTGGCTGAAATTCAGGCGCTGCTTGGCGCCAGCTTTGAGCTGAAGACCTTAAAGGAGATCGGCTGTAATGATGATATTCCCGAAACCCAGCCAACGATTGCCGGTAATTCCAGGCAGAAATCGGCTTATGTCCGTGAGCATTTCCATATCGACAATTTTGCAGACGATACCGGTCTTATGGTAACAGCTCTTCATGATGAACCCGGGGTCCATTCCGCAAGATATGCAGGACCACAAAGGGATCCGGAAGAAAATATTGATCTTCTGTTGAAAAAATTAAAGGATTTGCCGGATAAAAGTGCCAGGTTTGTAACCGTTATTACCTTGTCGCTGGATGACCGGTATTACCAGTTTGAAGGAACTGTAGAAGGTAAAATCGCGGACAGCAGAAGGGGCACAAACGGATTTGGTTATGACCCGGTTTTTGTACCGGATGGTTACGACAGAACTTTCGCGGAAATGACCATGGAAGAGAAAGGCCGGTTAAGCCACCGCTCCAGGGCTTTTGCAAAGCTGATTGAATTTTTACAAAATCACCATTAACTTCTTCATCCTATGGCTCATTTTAATTCAGACGATTTCAGATTCAACGGATCTTCACGTTTTGATATCGGAAAAGTAAAGACCAAAATCCGTGATATCTATGATGATAAAAATGAGTATGAACAGATGCTCAATGATTTCGTCAAGGATATTGATGAGCTTCAGTCCGTAATGTATGCGCATGACCGCTATGGTTTGCTGATTATCTTCCAGGCCATGGATGCAGCCGGAAAAGACGGCACCATTAAGCATGTCATGACAGGTGTGAATCCGCTGGGTGTAAGGGTTGAGAATTTCAAGCGTCCTACCAGCATCGAACTGGACCATGACTTTCTGTGGCGCTGTAATAAGGTATTACCCATGCGCGGGACCATCTCTATTTTCAACAGAAGCTATTATGAAGAAGTACTGGTGGTAAAGGTACACCCCGAAATCCTGCTGCAGTCGCAAAGATTACCCCTTGAGCAAACCGACAATATTGACAAAGTATTTGAGCACCGCTATAAGGATATTAAAAATTTTGAGAGCTACCTCCACCGCAATGGTATCCGGATCCTGAAATTTTTTCTGAACGTCTCTAAAAAAGAGCAGGCAGAAAGGCTCATTGAACGGATTAAAGATCCGTTAAAAAACTGGAAATTTGAAGAAAATGATGTCAGTGAGCGTGATAAATGGGATAACTATATGATGGCATTTGAAGAATGTATCAATGAAACTGCTTCCAAAAAGAATCCGTGGTATGTGATCCCCGCAGATGACAAGAAAAACATGCGGCTGATTGTCGGGCAGATTGTCATTGAGGAACTCCGCAAGCTGAATATGGAATATCCCCAACCGGATAAAGCCCGGCAGAAAGAACTTCAGCGATTTATCGACATCATCAATGCGCAGAATAGCAAATAGATGCTGTAAGCCATCTTAAAATTATCACTTACACAATTAAAAACGACTTATCCGACACAACAGGGTAAGTCGTTTTTAATTGAATACCCGGAGAGCGATTGTTTTCCAGCCAAATAAGACCAATAACTCATCTGCTGCACCCGGTCCTGTCTAAGATTTCCCCTCCATTTAACAGAAATAATTTGAATACCTTTTATCCCGGCAACAAATCGCTATTTCTTAATACATCCTAAACGATAATTATAAAATATTTTTTGATTAAGTGCATATATTTATTGTTTATTAATAAATTTTTGCCGTTTTTTGGATCATCATTTAAACCATCTGAAAAATGAAAACACAAACAGACCGTGTGCTGGCAGTACTGAAAGTAATCTCATGGATTGTATACATTGGATTAAGTATTGCCACCGGAGTATTAATTATTTCGTTCATTCTGACGCTTTTTGGGAATCCGGAGGTCAGCAAGGATGTTGATCTGGGAGTAGATTTATCAAGTCTTTATGCTTACAGCAAAGTTCATTTTACTGTATTGATGGTGATAGCCATTATTCTTTCGGCATTAAAAGCGGGGTTGTTTTACAAAGTAATTCAGCTCTTTTCCAAACTTGATCTGAACCACCCTTTCAGTTCAGGAGTAGCTACCATCATCCTCAGGATAAGCCATGTTGCCCTGGAGATCGGAATACTGGCCATTATTGCCAACGGTTATGCAAAATGGCTGATGAAAAAAGGTATATCCATGCATTTACCACTGGAAAGCAATGAATTCCTTTTTCTGGCAGGGATCATCTATGTTCTGGCTCAAATATTTAAAAAAGGGATAGAATTGCAATCTGAAAACGAATTAACTATTTAACTTATGCCTATTATTGTGAATCTGGATGTCATGATGGCAAAAAGAAAAATGTCTTTAAATGAATTGTCGGAGAAGGTAGAATTGACATTATCCAATCTTTCTATCCTCAAAACCGGCAAAGCTAAAGCAATTCGTTTCAGTACGCTGGAAGCCATTTGTAAAGTACTTGAATGCCAGCCTGGTGATATACTGGAATATGCTGAAGATTAAATGATCCCCTAAACTGCTATATTGATCAATGCTGCAACTTCAAGGAATCCGTAAGAAATTTGGAGATAAACTTGTGCTGGATATTCCGGAATGGCGGGTTGAAACAGGTATTTACTGGATACAGGGAGAAAACGGAGCCGGAAAATCGACTTTATTCCGGATGCTTGCTGGTATGCTGAGTTTTGACGGAGAAATTATACTGAATGAATCCCTTTCCATCAGAAAACATCCGGTGGAATACCGGAAGATGGTAACACTGGCCGAAGCCGAACCGCTTTACCCCTCCTTTCTCACACCCCGCAACCTGATCAGCTTTATTGCTGAAACCAGGCAGGCACCGGCATTACAGGCCGATACCCTTGTTCAACTGATGGGGATCCACACCTTTCTTGACCACCCTTTTTCGACCTGTTCAAGTGGAATGGTCAAGAAAGTGTCACTTCTGCTGGCTTTTCTGGGGAATCCGTCACTGATTATACTGGACGAACCCCTCATTACCATTGACAGGGAAGCCCGGAAAATACTTTATGAACTGATTCAGGAGAAATCAAAGAACGGTACAGGCTTCCTTTTATCTTCTCATCAGGTTTTTAACGGACAGGAAATTCCGGTAAAAGCGGCCTATGAGGTGAGCAATCATACTTTAAACGAAATTCCGGCAGAGTGGTGAAAATGCTGCACGATTGTATTGTCACTGAGTTTTATAAACAGCGGATCGGGTTTTTCGTTGTATCAGCAGCCTTTGCTTTCGGTATACTTTCAGGCAGGGAACATGTAAACATTGCCCAAACAGCCCTTACCAATCTGCCTTTCCTGGGTTTAATCTGTTCCTTATGGACGGGTTATACACTAATGGTCATCCAATGGATACGCCACCATTTGTCCCTTCCCGAATACCGGTTCTTATATGCCCTGAGAACAATCCGGTCAGGGCAAAGAATGCGATACTTTCTTTACACTACCCTGCAACTGCTTGCGCCTGTCCTGTTGTACGGACTGTTTATTGTTTGCATCGCGTTCCAGAAAAATATACTCATGCCGGTAATCATACTGGTATCGGTAATTGCTTTGCTGATCATGTCAACCCTGCTGTTGCTTGAGTGGCTCATCAGGCATCCTGCGATCCGCAGTCAGTCAGTCAGGCGGAAAACGTTGAATCTAAAGCGTCCGGTATCATTTTCCTACTGGACACTGGAATGGCTTCTGAGAGAACGCACCCTTACCTTACTGATTACCAAAACGGCCAGTGCGGTTTTAATCGCGGGGGTTATACTGTATTATCAGACAGGTGAGTATGATCTCAGGCTTCCGGCCTTGGGGTTAACCCTGGCCACGTTATTGAATACGGGCCTGAGTGCCGAACTGTTTTCCTGGCAAAACCACACCTGGCTATGGCTCAGATCGCTTCCGGTTTCTCCCCAAAAACAGATCATCCGGATACTGACCATACACTTCACAATCCTCTTACCTGAGATCGTTATTACCTGGAGGTATGGCTGGGGCTCATTACAATGGTGGGAAATGATACAGCTGAACCTGTTTTGTCTGACTTTAATTCTGCTGGTCCATTCTTTGTTTTATTTACTGAACCAGACCCTGGAAGAGATGGTAAGGCTGCTCTTCTGGCTGTTTATCGGGCTTACTTTCATCATCATGTACAAGACCAGTATCAGTGTGGTGGCTGCTATCATGCTGGTCGTTGCAGGCATTAATTACAAAAAGAGGAGTCCTTACAGCAGAACTCCTCCCGGATAAAATCTGTTATGCCAGCCGGTTAAGCAGGAATGGTAGGTCTTACTTCAATTTTACTGGGCAAAGTCCGCGCCGGCATTTTTATCAGATCGGCAACAATCTGACCTATATCTTCCGGCTGGATTTTCCAGGCGTCCTTTTCTGATGGCGTATGATTATTAAACTCACTGGCTACCGAACCCGGCATAATAGTGGTTACTTTAATTCCTTCTTTCCTGATATCCAGCATGGCGGCCTGAGAGAAACCAACCAGTCCGAACTTACTCGCATTATAAGCAGCGCCATTCGCAAAGAAGTTGGTACCGGCCAGGCTGGAAATGGTAATAAAATAACCTCTGACAGCCTTGAGTGCATCATAAGAGGCTTTGAAACTGTAAAATACGCCTGTCAGGTTAATATCAATGGTTTCATTCCACTGATCTGCTGTCAGCTCCTGGATCGGGGCGAAATGACCCACTCCGGCATTAGCGATGAAATAATCAAGGCGTCCCCATTGTTCAATCACTTTCGCCACGCTGAGGTTCAGAGATTCCAGATCTCTGACATCGGATTCCAGCCCGATAGCACTGCCGGGAATTGCCTTATTTAATATTTCTGCGGCTGCATCGGCCGCTGCCTGAGACCGGCTGGTCACCGCCACTTTAATGCCTTCCCTGATTAAAACCTGTGCTACACCAAGTCCTATACCCTTGGATCCTCCGGTAATAAAAGCTACTTTTTGTACGTTTTCCATGCTATAAACTGTTTAAAGAACTAACAGAATTACAATCGCAATAGTTTTGGAATCGGATTGAATTCCCTAAATTCCCATATAAATACCGAATTAATGAGCTTCATCCTATCCACATCCTATGAAACATTTGCTAATGCTATTTTTACTAACAGCGGGATATGAGAAATCCCTGGCTCAGTTCCGGCAGTACGATGTCCGTTTTGCAGATAAATCGATCGGTACACTGAAAGTCTATGATAAACAGGCTACTCCACAAGGTGAAATATTACAGGTCGAAGCCTCCTTTTCAATCCTTTTTCATAAAGGTTACTTTAACCTTATCAATCATTTTTCAGGCAGCATCCTTACGTATTCATTTTATCAGCAATCTGCCGGCGACAAGCCTAAAGATGTTGTTGAGACCAGGTATGCTGATAAACAGTACCAAACCAGAGATTCGCTCCGTAATAAAAGTATCAACAATTCTATCTCCTTACCGGTACGGCACACCGTCTGCACGTTTTACTACAAAGAACCGAAGGGAATCAGGGCTGTCTTTTCAGAGCGTTACGGGGTTTACTGTGAAGTATACAGTCCTCGTCCCGGTACCTACGAAATGAAACTTCCTGACGGAAGGGTTTCTACGTATATTTTCAGAAACGGCCTTTGTCAGGAAGTACGGTCTACCGTACTGGGCGGCAGTCTGGTTTTTATTCTGCAGTGAGATTATTTTTCACCGTATAGCTTTTTGGAAGCTTCTTCATATTTATCCCCTGCCACCCATTTGGGAGCCACTTTCCGATCAGCGATCAGCCTGACCGCATAAACATAAGCTTTACTGTAACTGAGCAGATAATCATAATCAATGGAATCAGGATTATCTGAAGCCTTATGATAGTTTTTCATGATTTCCTCATCAAAAT
>JBEBXQ010000048.1:0-29680 GCA_040391535.1 Telluribacter sp.
CACCTACCCCCCATTCACATAACTACCCAATAATTTGATACGGGTTCCATATGTTTCCAGAATTTCCTGAACAGGTTTGTCTTCATAATGCCCTTCAAATTCCACCAGAAACCAATACAGGAATGTTGAACCCTGTTTTAACGGACGACTTTCAATCTGCGTAAGGTTGATCCCCCTCTCATTAAATTCCTTCAGAAACTTAAACAAGGTACCGGGTTTATTGGTGTCGTGCAGATTGGCAATAATGGTGGTTTTGTCTTTGTTGCTTTTCTGATTCACAAAGTTCTTGGACAACACCAGAAAACGTGTGGTATTCTGCGCCCCGTCTTCTATATTATCAAACAGAACAGGAATATTAGCCAGCCGGGCAGCTATATTGGAGCAGATCGCTGCACTTCCTTCTTCTGTGGCAGCCAGCCGGGCAGCTTTTGAGGTAGATTCTACAGGAATCAATTCTATTTTTGCTTCGTCAAAATATTCCAGTATAAACTTACTGCATTGGCGGAATGCTATATCTTTCGAATAAATCCGTTTTACTTCCTGAAGATTGTCATGCTGTGAAACAAATGCGAAATGAACAGCCAGGTATACTTCAGAAGCAATCAGCAGTTCTTTCTCCCGTAATAAATCCACGGTTTCGCTGACCACCCCTTCCTGGTTATTCTCGATGGGGACTACTCCGAATTTAGCCCGTCCCGTCTCAACACTGTCAAAAACTGATCGGATAGTCGGCAGTACAAGGTATTCACTCACAGCCCCGAAGCGGCTTTCTGCCGCCTGATGCGTAAAACTTCCTTCAGGTCCCAGATACGCGATCCGTTCCGGTAATTCCAGATTTCTGGAAACCGCAAAAATTTCCATAAAAATAGACTCAATGGCACTTCTTCTCAACAATCCCGTACTTTGCGAGGCCAGCCGGTCTATGATTTGTTTTTCCCTTTCGGGGCGGTAGATCAATGAGTTGGAAGTTCTTTTCAGCTCTCCTACTTTTTGAACATACTCCATGCGGCGATTCAGTAACCCTAAAAGCTCATCATCAACAGCATCAATTTGATTTCTCAGATCCGATAAATTCACGTTCAATCCAGATATTAAGTATTATGAAGCACTATAAAACGGCTTCTTCGATATTTTTTTCAACCTTCAGGTGGTCAATGATAAACCGTTGCCTGTCAGGGGTATTTTTGCCCATATAATAAGTCAGCAGTTTTTGAATAGAAGTTTCCTTCTGAAGAATGACAGGTTCAAGACGCATATCTTCTCCGATAAAATTCCCGAACTCATCCGGTGAAATTTCCCCAAGCCCTTTAAAACGGGTTATCTCGGGCTTACTTCCCAGTTTTTCAACGGCTTCCCGCTTTTCTGTCTCCGAATAACAGTAAAAGGTCTCTTTCTTGTTTCTTACTCTGAACAGCGGTGTTTCCAGAATAAACAAATGCCCGTTTCTGACCAGATCCGGAAAAAACTGCAGAAAGAAAGTCATGATCAGCAACCGGATGTGCATACCGTCTACGTCGGCATCGGTTGCGATAACTATTCTGTTAAAACGAAGATTCTCAATTCCGTTTTCTATATCCAGCGCATGCTGCAGAAGATTAAATTCTTCGTTTTCATACACTACCTTTTTGGTAAGCCCGAAACAGTTAAGCGGCTTTCCTCTAAGGCTGAAGACAGCCTGTAACTGCACATCCCGAGATTTAGTAATAGATCCGCTGGCAGAGTCCCCTTCTGTAATAAACAATGTCGTATCAAACCGGTTTTCCAGCTTCTCGTCTGTCAGGTGCAGGCGGCAGTCGCGCAACTTGCGGTTATGAAGATTCGCTTTTTTGGCGCGTTCATTCGCCAGTTTTTTCACACCGGCCAGCTCTTTTCTTTCCCGCTCCGACTGTTCAATCCGTTTTTTCAGCGCGTCCCTTACTTCAGGATGCATATGAATGTAATTATCCAGATGCTCTTTCACGAAATCATTCACGAACGTTCTGACGGTCATACTATCAGCAGCAGGCGACATATTGGCGGACCCAAGCTTGGTTTTCGTTTGTGATTCAAACACGGGTTCCTGTACTCTGATCGCAATCGCTGCGATAATGGACGACCTCACATCTTCGGGCGCATAATCTTTACCGAAGTGCTCCCTCACTACCCTGACGATGGCTTCCCTGAACGCCGCCAGATGGGTCCCACCTTGGGTAGTATACTGTCCGTTTACAAAAGAATAATACTCTTCACCATATTGATTACCATGCGTAAGTGCCAGTTCAATATCATTCCCTTTCAGATGAATAATCGGATAACGCAGGGCTTCTTCATCAGTTTTGTTAGTCAGAAGATCAAAAAGTCCGTTCTGGGAAAAATACTTCTGCCCGTTAAAATTAATGGTCAGGCCGGCGTTAAGGTAACAGTAGTTCCGGATCATATTATCCAGGTACTGTGGTATATATTTAAAGTTTTTGAAGATGGCATTATCAGGTTCAAAGCTGATAAAGGTACCATTCCGGTGATTGGAATCTTCTATTTCAGATTCGTTCACCAGCGTCCCCTGCCTGAACTCGGCCCATTTGGTTTTACCGTCGCGGAAAGACTGCACCTTAAAATAAGAAGATAGTGCATTAACAGCCTTCGTCCCCACTCCGTTTAACCCCACTGATTTCTGAAAGGCACCTGAATCATATTTCCCTCCGGTATTAATTTTGGAAACACAGTCGATGACCTTTCCCAGAGGAATTCCCCTGCCATAATCCCTCACATCAACACGGTGTTCCGAAATCCTCATTTCTACTATTCTTCCATGCCCCATCATATGCTCATCAATGGAATTATCCATGATTTCTTTCACGAGCACATAAATTCCGTCATCCACAGATGCTCCGTCGCCCAGCTTCCCGATATACATACCGGGCCTCAGACGGATATGTTCTTTCCAGTCAAGGGATCGGATACTATCTTCATTATAATGGTTTCTGTTCGCCTCAGACATATGCTATAAAATAAGAATTTTACAATTTTACAATTTGCTAAAATATAGAAAAACAGAATCTAAACGTTAACAAATCAAGAAGTTTATTATTTCAAATAACCGAAAAGGAGAATTTCTTTAAAAAAACGAAAAAACTAACTTACTTTGCCTTTTGAAACAAAGAATTATCTACCCTCATTTATGAACAGAGATACAGAAGGATTGTACCTGAAAAAGAAAACCAATCTGATCATCAAGTCCTTAGTCGATTTTATATTGAATAAAATGAGAAAATTCACACCACCATTCAAAATCAAAAGTACTCTTATTTACTTGCTTATTAGTCTGTTAATTAGTCCCGCAGCATTTTCACAGACAACCGGTGGTTCTACAGGCGGCGGAACCGGAACTTCGGGCGGAACTTCCGTGCCGTCAGGTACAAATATTCCTGCAGGAACAGGAAACACAGGCAGGACATCCGGAAGCCAGACAGGCACTTCTCAGGGACAGACCGGCAATAACCCGCAGGGGAATACATCCAATACTGTAGAAGGAGATACCAGTAACAATAACAATACTGAACTCACAAATTCTGCCGAAGGTGAAAGTGATAGTCCGCTGGATAAAAACAAACAGCTTAATTCTAATGTCTCGCCTGAAATACTTGCCCTGAGAAATAAGATATTCGGATATTCGGTATTTGCCGACAAATCGTTCCAGACCATTCCTGATAAACAGATCGCCACTCCGGGAAATTACCCTGTCGGTCCGCTGGATCAGCTGTTGATTCAGGTTTACGGAAAAGCCCAGTTAGCTCCCTGGAATCTGACCGTAACACGTGATGGCTATATTTATATCCCGTTCAGGCTTGGGAATGTATATGTTAACGGCAAAACGGTGGACGAGATCCGTAAGATGCTGACCGATAAACTGTCACCTTATGTTCCTGGGCTGATGGGTCAGGGAGGACCGCCTCAGACCCATATTTCAGTAGCCTTAACAGGCCTCAGAACAGTGAAGGTGTTTGTAACAGGTGAAGTCATCAATCCCGGTGCATACGATATGTCGTCACTATCAAGTGCTTTTAACGTATTGTATCAGGCAGGAGGGCCCAATGAAATAGGAACTTTCAGAGAAGTGAAAGTGATCCGCAATAATGAGGTCATTACAAAATTCGATATTTACGAGTTTCTGACAGAAGGCAAGCTTACCGGTGATGTAAGGATACAGGAAAACGACCGTGTGGTAGTCAGCTATTATAAAAAGAGAGTGGAACTCGCCGGAGAAATCAAAAAACCCGGTTTATTTGAAGTCAACGAAGGAGAGTATCTGTCCGATATAATTAATTATGCAGGTGGTTTTACAGATAAAGCCTACAAAGCCCGCGTAAAAGTTTACCGGGTTACTCCGAAAGAAAAACGGATCCTGGATATTCCTTTTGAAGCACTTCCGACTTTCGAGCTTGTCACAGGCGATTCCATTTCTATTAATCCCATTCTTGAACGCTTTGAAAATCTTGTCACCATTGACGGGGCTGTGATGAGGCCCGGAGAGTATTCTCTGGATGCCAACCCTACGCTTAAAACATTACTTGAATCAGCAGACGGATTAAGAGAAGATGCTTTTACCGGCAGAATTACTGTGTCACGTACACGCCTTGATCTGTCTGTTGAAATTATACCTATAGATCTGTCGGACCTGTTAAACGGCCGTATTCCTGATCTCGAACTTACCCGTCTTGATGAAGTGGTCATACCATCCAAGTTTGATATGACAGAGATTTCCTATGTAGAAATTCACGGAGAAGTGATTAACCCCCAGATCGGAATTAATGACGGCAAATTCCCTTTTAAAAACAACATGTCGCTCGAAGACCTGATCATCGCAGCCGGAGGATTTAAGGAGTCTGCAGAAACTACCAATATTGAAATTGTCAGAAGAAGACGTGATTATGATCCCACAGCAAACAATCCGAAAATTGCTGATATTTTCAGAGTGAATGTAGGAAGAGACCTGAGCATGAAAGGCAGCCAGAGCGGTATCATTCTGGAGCCGTTTGACCAGGTAATTGTCAGGAAATCCCCAAGCTACCAGGAACAGAAATTTGTTCTGATAGAAGGAGAAGTGCTTGTTCCGGGTCAATATGGTATTATAAGTAAAGACGAAAAGATTTCGGATATAATCAAAAGAGCCGGAGGATTAACCAATTATGCTTACGTACCCGGTGCCACTGTGAAGAGAAGAAGACTTACCGACACCATTGCAATGAATAATGAGGCCGATGAAGAAATGGCAATGCTGAATAAGGAAGTAAAATCCGGCAATTTTGTTTCTCATGGTTCTGATGGTGAAGTGCAGGAAGAGAATATCGGCATACAACTGGCCAATATCCTGAAGAGCGAATCTTCAGACGATAACCTGATCGTTCATGAAAATGATGTAATTGTCATTCCGAAGCGACTGGAAACCGTTAAAGTTTCCGGGGAGACTCTGTTCCCGACAACCGTAAAATATGGTAACAATATGAGCTTCCTTGACTACATTTCCCAGTCAGGAGGATTTACCAAACAATCACTTAGAAAAAGTTCATTCATTAAATATCCGAATGGTTCCATTGACCGAACCAGAAGATTTCTTGTATTTAATGTTTATCCTAAAGTGGAACCGGGTTCTGAAATCATTGTGCCGCTCAAGACTGGTGTAGAAATGACACCTCAGCAGGCCATTCAAACCGGTATAGGTGTTACAAGTTCATTATTGACTTTAATTACTACTATTCTTATGTTTAGAACTTTAAATATCAGATAGCCCCAATGGATAAGCAAGTTACAGACAATACAGAAGATCAAATTACCTTCAAAGATGTCTTCAGACAAATTGGAGCCATTGCAAGTGTTATACTTAAGAACTGGAAAATTGTACTTATACTGAGTGTCATCGGGTATGGTGTAGGCTACGCAATTGATATATACAGAGGACGGAAAGTTACTTACGAAGCAGAAATCGTGTTTAATCTGGGTAGCGGATCCGGAAATTCCTCTTCACTTGGCGGAATGGCAGGACTAGGTAGCTTTCTTCCGATGTCAGGCATGAATACTGATGCCAATCTGTTCAGCGGGGATAACTTTATTTTTCTTGCCAAATCAAGGCCGGTTGTTCAGAAAGCTTTAATGAAATATGTTCCGGTCAATGGAGATACTTTATTGCTGGCAAATTTTTTCCTCGATTCCTGCAGAATAAAAGAGTTTGAGTTTAAAAACCGGGAAGAATGGGTACACACCTTTAACTTCAAACATAACAACATCAAGCTCTTAAATAATACAGAAAAAAGGTTACTGAATGACTTAACGGATGTAATCAACAATTTCACCGAAGTGGAGCAGGAAGACCCTAAATCTTCATTTATGACACTAAGGGTAAATGTCGCAAACGAAACGTTCAGTCAGATCTGGGCAGAAGAGTTGTTGTCTACCCTGGAACAGACTTACACCGACAATAAAACAGCCAAAACCAGGAAGTCACTATATCTGACAGAAAAACGGGTGGATTCACTGGCCCGGGCTTTAGGAAGAGTGGAGAACACCCTGGCAAGAGAAATGGACATCAGTGAAACCCTGATCTTCAATGAAGGAAAAATTGGTGTCAAAAGGAATGAACGTTCGGCAACATTTCTTCAGTCGCTTTATGCACAGGCTTTACAAAGCCTGGAATCGCTGAGAATGTCCCTGATTGAAGAAAGTGCTCTGTTTACAATTATTGAACCCGTAAAAACTCCCCTCGATTCCGTTGCTGATCTGGCTTTTTATAAGTATATATGTCTGGCTATTGGCCTGACTATTGCTTTAATTATCATATGGGTAAAAACTACCTATCAAAAAGCACGAGAATTAAAATAAAAATAAGAAAACAGTACCTTCAACATATGCCACATACCATTACAATAAAAGCCAACGGGTCAGAAAAAGACTATTGGAAAGAATTATGGAATAACCGTCAACTACTATATATCCTTTCGAAAAGGGACATTTCAGTACGTTATAAGCAAACCCTTCTGGGAGTTGCCTGGAGTGTCGTCAGGCCGCTTCTTACCATGATGATCATGGTATTTGTATTCAGTAAAGTAGCTAAATTAAAAGGAGATCCGGGTATTCCTTATCCACTCATGGTTTTGGGTGGTATTACCATCTGGACTTTTTTTTCCAATTCACTTGTACAGATCAGCAATAGTATCGTTATCAATTCAAATCTGGTAACGAAAGTATATTTCCCTCGTCTCATCATGCCTTTGAGTGCAGTGGCGGTGGGTTTTATTGACTTTCTTATTTCGTTGGGATTATATATGTGTCTGAGCCTTTATTATCAGTATCCTTTAAGTCCTCAGATTGTATTTCTTCCGGTTTTTGTATTATTGACTTTTTTTGCCTCTTTAGGTTTTGGATTATTTTTTGCCGTACTAAATGTTCGTTTCCGTGATATCGGACAATTAATACCTTTTCTGGTGCAGGTCGGTTTTTATATCTGTCCGATTGCATACAGCAGCCGTCTTACAGAAGGAGAATGGTTTTCAGATTTATATTATCTCAATCCCATCGTCGGAATTATTGATGGCTTCCGATGGAGTCTTCTGGGTGAAAATGCATACTTTAATGCATCAAGCCTTTATTCTTCCGTGATCGTTTCCGGAATAGCATTAGTTTTTTCACTAATTTATTTCCGGAAAAGGGAAAAATCATTTGTAGACTACATTTAGATCATCGAACCAATGCAAGTTATTAAAGTAGAAAATATCAGCAAAAAGTATATCATTGGTCATAAACGTAGTCAGGTAAAAGGTACGTTTCGTGATGTAGTGGCTGAGAATTTTTCTAATCTGTTTTCCGGAAAAAAGAAGGAAACTAACCATAAGGAAGAATTCTGGGCACTGAAAGATGTTAACTTTGAAGTAGAACAGGGCGACAGACTGGGGATCGTCGGGCATAACGGTGCAGGGAAATCAACTTTACTGAAAATTTTAAGCCGTATTACTGACCCCACAGAAGGAAATATCAAACTCAGGGGTCGGGTAGCCAGTCTGCTTGAGGTAGGTACAGGATTTCATCCTGAACTGACCGGGCGGGAAAATATTTTCCTGAATGGCGCTATTCTGGGTATGCGACGCCACGAGATCATTAAATCATTTGATGCTATCGTTGACTTCGCCGGTATCGAAAAATTCCTTGACACACCTGTAAAGCGATATTCGTCTGGAATGTATGTACGGCTTGGTTTTGCCATTGCTGCACATCTTGAACCTGAAATTCTGATTGTTGATGAAGTACTGGCCGTTGGTGATGCGGACTTTCAGAAGAAATGTATCGGAAAAATGCGGGATGTATCAGAAAGCGGCCGTACGTTGCTTTTTGTCAGCCATAATCTCACAGCTATACAATCTCTTTGTAATAAATCACTTTTTTTTGAAAAAGGAAGAATGGTCGAGCATGGAGAAACCCAGCAGATCATCAGTTCATATCTGAGTAAGGTAGCTTATAAACAACTGGAAAGATCATGGGAAAATATTGAAGATGCTCCCGGCAATGATCAGGTCAGGGTAAAATGCTTTAAAATTGTTCCGGATCTGATCGATGATCTGACTCATATTGATGTCAGAACTTCTTTCCAGATATGCTTTGAATTCTGGAATCTGGAAGAAGGTGCCCGACTGAATCTGAGCCTTCATTTATATACTTTTACCGGAGAATGCATATTTAACGTAGGTACTGCCTCTCAGCAGTTTTCAAAAGGACTCGTAACAGGGACCTGTTCCATACCAGGGAACTTCCTTAATGATGGTTCATACGTTCTGTCTATGATGATTGTCAAAGACACCAGCTCGGTGGTTTATAACATGGAAGAGGCTATTTCGTTTGAAATTCAGGATTACAGAGAAAACGTTAGCTGGTACGGGAAATGGCCGGGCTATATCCGTCCGCAACTTGATTTCTCAATTCAACAAACTGAAGCTGTAATCAATGATTAACGTTACTAAGAGCTTTCTTCCCGACAAAGAAGATTATATAAAATACGTAGGTCAGATATGGGATAATGTACAGCTGACCAACAATGGCCCGCTGTTACAGGAACTGGAACAAAAACTGAACGCATTTCTGGGGATCGATAACCTGTTATTCTGCTCCAATGGTACTGTTGTGTTACAGATTGCGCTGAAAGCTTTTGATATAACAGGGGAAGTCATCACTACTCCTTTTTCTTATTGTGCCACGTCCAATGCCATTTTGTGGTCGGCCTGCAAACCGGTTTTTGTGGATATTGACCCGGATAATTTCAATATTAATCCGGATCTGATAGAAGCCGCTATAACACCGGCAACACAGGCCATACTTGCTACACACGTTTACGGAAATCCCTGTGACGTAGAGAAAATTCAGGCCATTGCCGAAAAATACAACCTGAAAGTAATTTATGATGGTGCGCACGCATTTGGTGTAAAGCTGAACGGAAGATCTGTTTTTTCGTATGGAGACATCAGTACCTGCAGTTTTCATGCCACCAAGGTATTTCACACCACAGAAGGAGGGGCGCTGATAACCAACACTCCCACTGCAAGCCGGTCTGAGCTCAACCTTTTGAGAGCCTTCGGGCATCAGGGGGATGAAAATTATTATACGGCTGGTATTAACGGAAAGAATTCAGAATTTCACGCAGCGATGGGCTTATGCAATCTGCCTCATGTACCTGATATTATTGCCGCCAGAAAAACAATCACCCGTCGCTATGACCAGCAGCTAAACTGGGCACTTCTCAAAAGACCGGCAAAAGCAGACGGACTCGAATATAATTATGCCTATTATCCGGTAGTGTTCAGTGATGAACATGCCATGCGAAAAGTCCAGGCGGCCCTCAATAGCCGGGATATTTACCCGCGAAGATATTTTTATCCGTCATTGAACACACTTCCGTTTATGCCGGAGTACTACGCCTGTCCGGTTTCTGAAGCGACGGCATCCAAAGTTTTGTGCTTACCTTTGTATGTCGACTTATCTTTGGAAGATGTTGACATCATCAGCCAAATTATCAATGAAAATTTAGCCTGAACCGTTTTCAGGCTTCCATCATTCTATCATGACGCTACTTTATTGGTTATTTTTCGCAGGGTTTATTTATTGTACAGGGCAGGTGGCCAAAAGAGTCGCTAATCCTTCCCTTACTGAATGGATTCTTGTAAGTTTCCTGATGTTTGTCGGTTCAGTGATACCTGCCGGGTTTGTACTATCAGGTTTATCGCTTACCGCCTCGGTATGGGCGTGGATAACAGCTACCTTTCTGGCACTTTTAATCAATTATCTGCTATGGAGTAAATTGGCCTCCCCACCCTACTATTCTGTCAGATGGCTGATAACAAACCGGTTTCATACATTACAAAGCTGGTTTAAAGGACTCAGCATTTATCTGAAATTTATTTATTCCAGTATGTTTATCACGCTGGCTGTCATCGGGATCACCAATTTATTGCTGGTCATGTTTACAGTACCCAATGAATGGGATAGCATGACGGGCCATCTGAACAGGGTCATCCGTTATATTCAACACGGGACCATGGCGCATTTCGGAGGCACCAACTGGAATATGGATACGTATCCCAAAAGTGTTACCACGATCCAGATTTATTCCTACCTCATTACCGGCAACACCGAAAACGCGATGAAACTGATTCATCACCTCTCCTATTGGATCACGCTGGTATCGGTCTTCGGTGTTTCACAACGCATTGCGCGTAATCTTTCTGCCAGCATTTTCTGTGCCCTGGCCTTCAGCCTGTTTCTTGATTTCCTTATGCAGGCAATTACTACCGAAACAGATATTGTTCTGACAGCCTATCTGAGTTGTGTTTTATACTTTTTGTTTTCGTTTCACAGTACAAAAAACAATGTATATCTGTACCTGACCGGCCTGGCGTTTGGTGTTACCTACGGCCATAAAGTAACTTTCACCTTACTGCTTCCCGCCGTATTTATGGTGATGGTATATACCGTATTTCTTTCGCCTGACCGTAAAGTGTTTTTCGACCGGGTTTTAAAACTTGGAACTGCGATTGTACTTTCAATGCTGATATATACACTTCCCAGTGGTTATATCCGGAATCTCCAGGTATTCGGACACCCCATAGGCCCGCCCACCGCTTTGAAGCATCAATCCGTAGAACGTGCCGGCTCCCTGGACAATCTGTTAAAACAAGGCACAAGAAATGTATTCCGGTATGGTATAGATTTTGCCAATCTGGACGGTCTTCGGAATGCGCAGTGGGGATATGATATTAATACAACTATCCGAAAACCCCTGATTTATCTTGAAGATAAACTGAATTTACGGCTGATAGATGAAACGGATTTCACTATCGTCCCCTTTACATTCCAGCGGCGGTTCGACTACTATAATGCCAATCCTTACTGGGGTGTTTTTGGTTTCGCCCTGATCTGGCCGCTGATTATTCTGGTGTTTCTACGGATTATTAATTCAAAAGTGCATTGGTTCCTGGCAGCAGGTATTTTATTGCACTATCTGGCGATCTGTTATTCAGCAGCCTACGATCCGTTTAAAGGAAGATATTTTATAGAAACAGGCATGTTTGCTTCGTTTTTTCTGCTATTACTGTTTACCCATCATAAAATTTCCATTCTCAAACCCTACCGCTGGTTATGGAAAGGATATGTCGGGCTCATCGTCATTATAGCCTGTATTTCAGGCGTTATGTCTGTTTATCTGAATATCAGGAGTCTGCCGATTGCCGCATATGGCCACCCTTCCGCTTTTACGGCCGACAGAATGTATATGCAGATGTTTGCACGGCCCGACAGCTACCCGGCTTATGCCCGGTTTGATTCCATTGTACCCCAGGACGCCACTGTAGCGCTGGGCACCATCAATGATGATTTTGAATATCCGCTTTACGGTAAAGACCTCACCCGAAAACTCATTACGATCAATCCATTTGAAAAAGGAGTGCAGCCTGTACCGGCAGAAGCTGATTATCTCTTTTTCGCAAAGAGTGTTATTGAACCGGTCCCGGGTGATATCAGGCTCGGAAGTGACACCACTATGACCGGCCTTATCGTTAAAGGAGAAGATTACTATCTGAGAAAATTAAAATAAACAACCCGCTTCCGGGTAAACTGACTGCTTATGAAACTGGCCATTATGCAGCCTTATTTCCTGCCATACCTCGGCTATTTTCAGCTGATCAATGCTGTTGATAAATTCGTCATTTATGATGATGTTAATTATATCAACAAAGGATGGATCAACCGAAACGCAATTCTGGCAGGAGGTAAAGCGCAGTTATTTTCCATACCTCTTAAAGACGCCAGTCAGAACCGGCTGATAAGAGATATTGAACTGTCTGATGATACTGTCTGGAAAAAGAAACTTTTGAAAAGTATCCGTCAGAGTTATCAGAAAGCACCCTATTTTGAGGCTGTATTCCCCATTATAGACCGTGTAATAAATTATGAAGCCAAAAACATTTCTGATCTGAACAGAAACGGTATATTTGAAGTAAATAATTACCTCGGGATAAAAACAACGGTGATTGTGCATTCGGATATTTACCAGAACACACATCTGAAAGCGCAAAACCGGATTCTGGATATTTGCAGACAGGAAAATGCCCGGACTTATATAAATCCGTCAGGTGGTATGGAATTGTATGATCGGAATGTATTTGAAGAGGCAGGCATTCATCTGTTTTTTATAAAAGCCGGTTTACCTGCATATCCTCAGAACAGCCCGGAATTTATTGCCGGGTTGTCAGTCACTGACGTTCTGATGTATAATTCGATAGAAAATATTCACATCATGTTAAACGCATACGAATTGGTATAATATGGCGAAAGTAATTGTTTTTGGCATTGCAGATACAGCCGAACTGGCACACTTTTATTTGCAGAATGATTCTGAACATGAAGTAGTGGCTTTTACAGTCAATAAAGAGTTTATGGAGGCCGGGCAATTCAGGGGTCTGCCGTTGGTAGCCTTTGAAGATGTGGAGAAACTATTTCCCCCGGAGGAATATGCGTTCTTCGCCCCCATGACAGCCCGTAATATGAACAGAAACCGTGAAAAGATATATCTGGAAGCAAAGACCAAAGGATATAGCTTTATTTCTTACATCAGCTCAAAAGCTACGGTTTTTGACCGGTCTGTGGTCGGTGAAAACTGTTTTATACTCGAAGACAATACTATCCAGCCTTTTACAACAATCGGCAATAATGTTGTGTTGTGGAGCGGTAATCATATCGGCCATCACGGGAACATCAAAGACCATGTTTTTTTTACCTCACATGTGGTCATGTCGGGGCATTGTGAAATCGAGTCCTATTCTTTTTTTGGTGTAAACAGTACAGTTCGTGATTATACACACATTGCCCGGGGCACACTGGTAGGCATGGCTTCTGCTATCACAAAGGATACCGAAGAATGGGGTATTTATATCGGGAACCCTTCTAAAAAAGTGCCCGGAAAGCTTAGCTACGAAGCCTATTAATATTAACGATGAATCAAGAATGAGGGGTAATGACAAGAAAAGTATTATTTATCAGTCACGATGCTAACAGGGCGGGAAGCCAGTTACTGCTACTCCAGTTATTAAAACACCTGAAAGCCCGGCAAGTGCCCATGCATCTGCTCCTGGCCGAAGGTGGTGTACTGGAAAGTGAATTCAGAAAAGTTACAGACATTACATTTGTTCAGTCAAGGAAACAAAATGGCCGGGCAAGAAATATTTTCCAGAAAGTTATTGGCAACCTTACCGGAAACACAGCGCGGCAGCAGGATAATCATGATTTCCAGAGGGAAATAGAAAGCCTGAACCCGGGACTGGTTTTTGTTAATTCCATAGCCAACGCCGAGTTATATCATAACCGGCTGGCTTTTCTTCATCACGTACCCATGGTACTGTTTGCGCATGAGCTGGAAATGTCAGCTAATCTGTATGCTCCGGAGGAACATTTGTCTTTTTTGCTACAAAAATCAAGTCATTTAATTGCCGTTTCTAACGCTGTTACACAATATTACACCAGCCATTTCCGCTATCCTGAAAACCAGGTAAGTACTTTTACGTTAATTGATCACGACTTTGTCGATCAACGTATTTCCAATGCAAACCAGCAATTGCTTCATACTGAATTTAACATTCCGGAGGATGCTATTATCATAGGAGGATGTGGGAATGCCGAATGGCGGAAAGGAAACGACCTTTTCAACTGGATTGCCTTTGAAACCCTCAGTAAAAGTTCACCCCTCCCGGTCTACTTCGTGTGGGTAGGTGTTGGGAAACAACATGAAATTCATGATCTGGTCAGAGATGATATCCGCAGAATGGGCCTCGAAGATAAGATTATACTGATTCCCCCTGTTTCGAATGCCATGGACTATATCAGCAGGTTTGATATCTTTTTGCTTTCGTCCCGGGAAGATCCTTACCCGCTGGTGGTAACGGAAGCCGCCTTAAATGAAACCCCCATTGTGTGTTTTGAAAATGCAGGCGGCGCTCCTGAGCTTATAGAAACAGATGCGGGGTTTGTGGTGCCGTTTATGAGTGTTTCAGCAGCATCCGATGCCATTATGAAATTAGTTGTTGATCCTGCTTTAAGAGATTCTATGGGACAAAAAGCCCGTAAAAAAGTACTTTCAAGACACAACACACCTAAAAGTATAGAAAAAATCAAGGCAATTATTCAGCAATATCTTGCATTGCCTGTCTCAGAAAAATCAGGACAATGACCACCATCGCATTCACTATCTGCTCTATAAATTATCTTGCTCAGGCCCGTACTTTAGGACAGTCTCTCAAACGGACCAATCCTGACATACAATTTTTTATAGGACTGGTAGATATACTGGAAGGGGTACAGCTTCAGAAAGAATATGTTTCGGAGTTCCCCATGATTGAAATAGATAAAATCGGAATTTCAGGTTTTCAGGAAATGTGCAGGAGATATAACATAACCGAACTAAATACGGCTGTTAAACCTTTCTATTTCACCTATTTCCTTAATCAATACCCCAAAGCCCGGAACGTTATCTATTTTGATCCTGATATCATTATTTATCAGCCATTGGATGAGCTGCTTAACCGTCTTGAGCAATACCCGGCCGTAGTGACACCACATATCTGTACACCCATTGAGGACCGGCTGACACCCAACGAGCTGCACCACCTGAATACGGGAATTTACAATCTGGGATTTGTTGCTTTCCGCAGAAAACCGGAAACTCTTCAATTTATCCAATGGTGGGAAGAAAAGCTCCGGTATGAATGCCTGATCGATTTATGTGACGGACTTTTTGTTGATCAGAACTGGATGAATTTCCTGCCGGTTTTTGTTCCGGAAACTTATATTGAAAAACGTCCCGGGTATAATATGGCCTATTGGAACGTGCATGAGAGAATTGTGAATCAAAAGAACGGCAAATTTTACGTTAATGACCGATACCCGCTTATTTTCTTCCATTACAGTGGTTATGATCCGGGAAAACCTGAAATACTTTCCAAATATCAGGATCGGTTCGAATTGAAAAACCGGAAAGACCTGCACGCAGTATTCGATTATTATAAAGATCAGCTGATCCGGAACGGAAATGCATATTACCGTCGTTTTCCATGTGCTTATATTAAACCTGAAAAAATATACCGGTACCAGCGCGTCAGAAAGCTGCTGAAATTTCCCTTTGAATTGATTGCAAAAAAAGCAGATACTTTCTGATCGCTTATGAAACAGCTTGTGAGCGTAATAGTACCTGTATGGAACCATGAGGGCAATCAGAAGAGTGAATTCCCTTCAAAAGCGTTATCACTGTCACTGGACATGCTCCGGCATTTTGATATAATATGGGTAACCGGACAAAACAACGCCTTGCCTGAATGGACAAACCAGTATCAGGGGACAGTAACCTACCGGTTTGAAGACCCGTATTTTTCTGGGCCTGATACATTTACCAGACTGCTGCTAAGTAGTAAATTTTATGACCGTTTTGATTGGTGTGAGTTTGTATTTATTCTTGATTATCAGACTATAATACTGAAAAATGAATTATTTTACTGGTGCAAGCAAGGGTATGATTACATCCAGCCGGCTCGTCTGCAAACCCACAGCCTGTTAAAAAGCTATTTTAAGAGCAGCTCTGTTACAGTACCTGACACGGATTACCAGGGCTTCACTTCCCTGCGCCGTGTTGACCGGTCCCTGAAAGCCTCTCAAAAATATGCAGGCAAAGCGTTATCATACTGTAATGTAAAAGAAAACAGGCCCCTCAGCGACTGGAATTTCTGGGAAATGAATACGCATCCCTGGAAATCAGACATAAGAATTCCGACACCAGTCAACAGAAACCGATTCGGACGCTTTTCGAAGGAGGTCAGCCCGCAGGATATTGAAAAAAAGAACATTTTCGTAGTAACCGATGTGACCGACCATCAGACAGCTGCGTGGAATTTAATAGCAGAATAAATGAATATTGCCTATACCGTTTGTAACCGTAACAATTTACCCAACGCGTTAGTACTGGCTGAGTCCTATCTCAGCCATCATCCTGACCGTACTTTTTATATTGGCTGGGTAGACAAGCCGATGCTTATATCGCTTCCTGCCAACGTTCAGATCATTCAGATAACAGATACCGCTATTCCTGATCTGAAGAAGATGTCGGGCTGGTATTACGACTTCGAAATGGTGCCGGCATGCCGTCCGTGGTTTGCATTATATCTGTTAAAGCAATTTCCGCAAATCAAACGACTGTCCTTCTTCTCTCCGGCCTGCTTTATTCATAGTAAAGCTGACGAGATAGAACGAAAATGCAAAAGTATGTTACTTACGCCCAATATACTGAAACCCCTCCCCGAAAACAGTATCCTTAAAGACCGGAATATCCTGAACATAGGAATGGTACATGCGGGTAGCTGGATAGTCAGACCCAATCCGCAGACTATCCGGTTTATCGAATGGTGGGCAAGCCGCACCTATGACCGTGCCAGATTTGATCTGTGCAATGGCATGTGCATGGATCAGCTATGGTTAAATTATGCTCTGAGCTGGATAGAAGACGCTGCATATATCCAGCATTCCGGTTGGCATACAGGTTTACATTCACTGCCACAGCATACGATAACATTCATCGGAAAAAAACCACTGGTTTCAGAACAGGAACTGATTACCACTGACTTTACCGGACTGGCAGATTATCACCCGGTATGGTCTGATCACAAAAAGCTGTTAAATACATCCAAAGCCTTCAGGAAATTGCTGAAAGGATATCATCTGGAAGTTTCAAAGCAATCCGGATTGGTCAGCAACGCTGTACCGGGCTATGGTATTCCTACCCGCATCTCGGCCTTCAGAGAAGCCCGTAAAGGTTTCGCCCGGCAATTACGAAGTGTTACAGGATTCATAGACCGGATCCCTCTGTAAGTATTGTTACAATCGTGCTTTATCAGCTATAATACCGGTAAACCTAAAAAATAGGTATATTTGGGGCATAAAATAACAGACGGCTTTACGTTTTACCATACACATCAGATACTAAATACCAATGCTGGCCGCTTTCAGAAAGAATTTTGATGCAATAAGATATTCACTGGGAATTACCATGGTGTTCAATGGACACCCCATCATTTTCTTTTTCAGGGACAGTATACAGGTCGTTCCGTTAGGCTCTGCATTTACGGTCATTTTCTGGACGCTGGGAATGATGCTGATGATCCCTTCCAGGTTCAGATTCAGCTTTTATAAACCCAACTATATCCTCTTTCAGCTGAGCATTGCATTCTGGGCATTTACAATGGTGTATTTCTTTCTTTTTAATCCGATTGGCCGGTCAGCAACTGATATGGGGTATATCCTGTACATTTTCATGTTTTACGTGCTGATTCTCCAGGTGCCCAACAGCATACAAAATACACTGATCAAGGTAATATTCTGGGTTTCAATGTTCTCTAATCTAACCCTGATTTACTCGCTGAGCAACAATCCCGACTGGCATATCGGGGTGCGCGCATCGTATATGTTTGCCAATGCCCCGGGCCATGCCGGCAACCCGCATATCCCCGCTCGTAACGCCATTATGACTATAATTTCAGCTGGTATATTACTATGGAAATGCAGAATAAAATGGCAGCGGTTATTCTATTACTGCTCCCTGGTAATGGGCGTGGTCATCATCTGTCTTACCATTGCAAGATCAACCATACTAGCGCTTGTTTTTATGGGAATGGTTTATATGGTGTCCGTTCTCAAAGACAGATCCGTTGCTGATGTTATGCGGTCTGTCTTCTCTTTCAGGACTTTTAAAAACTTAACACTGACAGGTATTGCCGTATATCTTATTGTTTTTCAATACTTTAATCTCGGAGATATTCTTAATACTTATAATGAAATCCTGTTAAGAAAATTCTATGATATCGCCTTAACTTCCCTGAATGTAGAACTGGCCGAAGAGGCTACAGAAGACGCCTCTGCAATGGGTCGGGTAAGAAGTTTTTCTCATTTTTCTAAGTCTCTTGATGATCCTCTTGCACTCCTGGTCGGAGAAGGATATAAGAAGAACTTTATGGATGTTCCCATTTTGGAGGCCTGGATGAATCAGGGAATACTCGGCTTTATTCTCTTTAATACTTTTCTGGTTTTTCTTGGTATATTTTCAATTATGGAAATATGGCAAAAACGATCTGAAGCAGCTATTTTCGCGGCTTATCTCTTTATGTATACTGTTCCTCAAATGCTTACAGGAGGAAGGCCCCAGGACATCACCTACTGGTTCTCGTTTATTATTATGATCAGATTTCTCGGCATCCGCTACCTTGACTCTGATAAACAGGTACTTAAATTAGGCAAAATCTCCCTGCATAATAAAAAAATTAATGAAAAATAATCGTAATAAGGTTTGGAGGACTGCATTGATATTCTTTTCAATTACATTCCTGTTTAAGTCATTTTTAATATATATATCACCTGAAGCCAATACCTTCACTGACATCAGCTGTCTGGTAAACGGTGGGCAAATGCTTTCTCATGGCATTAATCCTTATGATTTTAATGATAATGTTGAATTAAGAACCCAGCTCAGACTTGATTCCACTGCCTATAACGAGTGGCTCTGCAGCGATCCTGCTGAATGGAATTATCATAGTGGCAATAACCTTCCTTTCAATTTGTTACTGAACGGATTTATTGACCTTTTTGCCGACGGAAATGTTTACGGTTATAGGATGGCCTATAATTTCGCCGATTCGCTCATTGGCGTATTTGTTGTCCTTTTTACTTTTGGAGTGCTGAATGTCCCCTATACCATTCTTAATCTCCTGCTTGTTTTTTTCCTTGGCGGAGCTTCACCTCAGCTAATCGTTAACGGAACCATGATTCCTGAGGACAAGGGTATTCAGATTCTGTTTATGGTCATGGCAGTCTGGTTTTCTTACCGTAAGCAGTTATTCCCAGCCGCTCTTTTTCTTTCATTTTCTGTCGGATTCAAAGCAATTGGGATTTTTATTGCACCGCTTTGCCTGTACTACTATCTGACAAGCCACGCCAATTCCCTATCCCGGCATCACAGCTGGAAAGACGTTGCAAATGAATTGTTCGCAAGGAAACATTTTCGGAAAAGCCTGATTTTAGCACTTCTCTCCATAGCATTATTTCTAGTTTTCTATCTACCTTACGCAAGCGATTTTTATAAACTGATGCTTAACAGACTCGATTTTGACCTGGATAATACCCCGCTTCATGCTTCCTTATGGCGGTTATTTCACACCAGTTTTCCGGATCATTGGCTACTCATCCGCCAGTATACCATCATCACTCTTATTATTTATACATTATGGCTGTTTGTCTTTAAAAATCTCACTTTTGAGCTTTTCATAACTTCAGTGCTGCTCATATTTACCTGTGTTATTCTCATTACAGGCTCACTGGACAGATGTAATATGGCCATACAGTTTTCAACGATTCTTTTCTTTTTAAAATCACGAAAAATAGGGAGCATGCTGGCTATATACTATATTTTCGGATCGCTGATTTATATCATCCCTGTTATCTTCCGCTACTTCCATTTTCATGATAATGAGTGGGTTGATTTTCCGCTGTACAGCAGTTATTACGTGTTGGGGTATTGTATTCTGTACTTTATTTCAATTTTCTTATATTGCCGCGACTATACATCACCCATCCAAAAAACACAAAGTATTCAATGAGTCTTTCAATTGAATTTCATTAAGAAATGCGCATACTTATATTTCATAACCAGCTATGGGCGCATTATAAGTCAAAGTTATTCAGTGAAATACATGAAGTATTAAAAGAGGCTTCACCTGAAAACGATTTAAGGGTCTGTCACATCGCTGAATACGAATCAACCCGGAATTCGATGCTCGATACCAAAAAAGTATCTTACGAATATCCATATGAGGTTTTGTTTGAAGGTAGCCTGGATAAAGTCCGTTTTTTCCCAAGATTAAAAGCACTCTGGCGTAGTTTTCACAACTACAAACCTGATTTATTGAATATTACCGGCTATTTTGATTATGCCCAGGTGATCATGATGCTATATGCGCGCTGGTGGTGCGGCATTCCCGTTGTTCTTTCTTCTGAATCATCGGCAGCCGATCATCAGCGATCAGGTTGGAAAGAATTTATCAAGGGCTTTATTATCAGACAGGCCAATGCATTTTTCTGTTTTGGAAAAACCTCCGCGCAATACTTAATGGAATTAGGCGCCCGGCCAGTACAGATTGCGGTCACTAAAGCTGCAGTGGTAGATGACAAGACCATATACCGGCAATTCAGAAAAGCCCGGGAGCAGAACGACCATACAGACCGTCATAATTTCATTTATGTAGGGCGTCTTTCGAAGGAAAAGAACCTCGAATTACTGATTACTGCATTTCATAAAGCAAAAAATAATAATCCCAACGCCTCCCAATGGGGTTTAAAACTGGTAGGTGACGGCCCCGAAATGCACCACCTGAAAGACCTTGTACAAAATCTTCAGCTCAATAATGTCGATTTTACAGGCGGTTATCCATGGTATGAAGTACCCAGGTTCTTTGCTCAGGCGTCAGTCGCAGTGCTTCCCAGTTTATCTGAGCCCTGGGGCCTCGTTGTCAACGAAGCGATGATTTGTGAATTACCCGTCATTGTTTCTGATCGTTGCGGATGCGCCCCTGACCTTGTTAAAACCGGAGAAAACGGCTTTATTTTCAGTGCTGAAAGCGAGAAAGAACTGACAGATCATCTTAACTATTTCATAGATAGTCCACAGCAGATCAGTATCATGGGAATGAGGTCAAGCGAGATTGTCAGAAACTTTTCTGTTGACCAGGTAGCACAGCAAATGGCAGATTGTTATCAAAAACTTTGTCAGAAAAGCGGATTTCGTTAATTTCGTCAGTTTTTGATTTTTCACACCTTCATGCGTATATTAAATATTTGTGCCTATACATGGTCAATTGGCGGTCCTGCCCGGGTTATTTATGACCTCACCCAGGCGGCCGTACAACAAAACCATGAAGTCGACATTCTAAGCCCTGTAACTCCCGGAGACAAAATCTACCCTGCTCCTGATGGAGTTCGTTTGATTATTTGTAAGCGAACCACCCCTTTCAGTAATATTTACAGAGAGTTTTCTGTTGAAATGTACCGGTATCTCCGCAATAATATAGACCGGTACGATATCATTCACATTCATGGTATATGGCATTTCGGGAGTCTGGCACCGTTTTTGTTCAGAAGAAAAGCGTCTGTCGTCATTACAATTCACGGCCTGCTCGACGCTTGGGCGGTAAAACACCACCGCTGGAAAAAAGATATTGTTTCTGTCCTATATCAGAAAAGATTGCTTAAAAGAGCGGACCTGATTCATATTTTCAATAACGAAGAAGAAAAGGATCTGGATAATTATCTGGGTTTCCATTCTTCAAATCAGATAAAAATACCGAATGGTATCCGATTGGAAGATTACACCTCACTTCCTGAAAAAGGGATATTCCGGAAACAGTTTCATATTCCCCCGGGGAAAAAAATAATCCTGTTTATATCCAGGCTGAATGAGAAAAAAGGGCTTGATCTTCTTCTCCCTGCCTTTCGGGAATACAATAAAAAACATAGTGACAGCATCCTTATCCTTGCGGGTCCTGATGACGGATATGAAACAACAGCCCGACGGTTCATTACCGGGCATCAGATGGAAAACCAAATCATTCTGACAGGAATGCTAACCGGCGAGACGAAGAAAGCCGCGCTCAGAGATGCTGATCTGTTTGTGTTGCCTTCTTATTCTGAAGGCTTCTCAATCGCTGTGCTGGAAGCGATGGCTTCTCACCTCCCCTGTCTTGTCTCAGATAAAGTCGGATTTGCTACGTATATCCGGCAATATAAAGCCGCCGCCATTACACAGCTGACGGTTTCAGATCTCACCGCACAGCTCGAAAATACCATGCAGGATGAAACGCTGCGCATTGATTATGCCATCAGAGCCTACAGAATGGTAACCGAAAACTTTGATATACATATCATCGCCAGGCAAATGCTTGAGGCTTATACAAAAATAAGACAGAGATAAGTATCTTTGCGAAAAATATACATGTATCCATGACCAATCTTGCCGTAATTATTTTAACCTATAATGAAGAACTGCATATCGAAAGATGTATCCGCAGTATTCAGGCTGTTACGGATAAAATATATATTGTTGATTCATTTTCCAGCGATCAGACAGTTGAGATTGCACGATCTCTCGGGGCTGTGGTAGTTCAGAATAAATGGATATCGTATTCTTTTCAGTTCAATTTTGGGATTAAAACCCTGCCGTTTGAGGCAGAATGGCTCATGAGAATGGACGCCGATGAAGTGATTACACCAGAACTGGCAGATGAACTTAATCAGACACTTCACCGAAAGCAATCAGACATTACCGGATTATACGTAAAGCGTCGTGTAGTATTCATGAATCAATGGATCCGCCATGGCGGATATTATCCGATCTGGCTTCTGAGGGTGTGGAGAAAAGACAAAGGGTTCTGTGAAGAATTGTGGATGGACGAACATATTAAACTTCTGGAAGGAACAACAGAACATCTTTCCGGAGATATCGTGGACCACAACCTCAACAATCTTACCTGGTGGACCCAAAAGCATAACAATTATGCCACCCGCGAAATCATCGATCTGTTGAATATCCGGTACAATTTTGAAAATAAGGAAACAATTACCCCACGCTTCTTCGGCACCCAGGAGCAGCGGAAACGATTTCTGAAAGTGAAATATGCTTCCCTGCCACTTTTCACAAGACCTTTTTTATATTTTATATATCGCTATTTTTGTAAACTGGGATTCAGAGACGGACCAAAAGGTCTGATCTGGCATGTACTACAGGGGTTCTGGTACAGATTTTTAGTAGATGCTAAAATATATGAGATGTACCAGAGAGCCGGGAAAGATAAAAAAGATATCATCCAGTATTTCAAAAATGAATATGGAAAAGACCTCAGTGATCCAAACAGATCTGTCTATATACGATAATAGCTGGTATCATCCTGGTCCAACCTGGAAAAGGATATTATGGATGACAACCGGGCAATTACTTTTAAATATGCATTTTCCCTTCCCTTCTGCCGTTAAAAGGGGTATTCTGAGATTATTCGGAGCACAGATAGGCACAGGGGTGGTGATTAAGCCGTGCGTTAATATCAAGTATCCCTGGTTCCTGAAAGTAGGTGATTACAGCTGGATAGGAGAAAAAGTATGGATAGATAATCTAACCTATGTAACCATAGGTTCTAACTGTTGTGTATCACAGGGAGCCTATTTATTGACAGGAAATCATAACTTTACAAAAAAAACATTTGATTTGCTGATAAAACCTGTTACTCTTAAAGAGGGCGTCTGGATTGGGGCTAAAGCAGTTGTGGGGCCGGGTGTCACCTGTCACTCACATGCGGTCTTAACTGTTAATTCATTCGCATCCAAAGATCTGGATGAATTCGGGATATATCAGGGAAATCCAGCCAACAAAATTAAAACGAGAATAATAAACCGGTGAAAGTATCAATCATAACCGTTGTTTATAACGGACAAGCATGTATTCAAAGGTGTATCGAATCCGTTCTCAGACAGGATTACCCTGATATTGAATACATCGTTGTAGATGGTAATTCCAGCGACAATACGCTTTCTATTATCAGAAAGTATAGTGATCGTATCAGTAAAGTGATTTCTGAACCTGATAAAGGAATATACGACGCCATGAATAAGGGGATAGATGTGGCCAGTGGCGATATTATAGGAATACTGAATGCTGATGATGAATACACACATGATCATATTATTTCAACAGTGACGAAAACTCTTGAGGCACACCATGCAGATGCACTCTATGGCAATCTGGAATATGTAAAACATTTGCCAGACAACAGCACACAGACCGTAAGAAAATGGAAATCAGGAAATTACAAAACAGGGTCTTTCCTTAAAGGGTGGATGCCACCGCACCCTACTTTCTTTATCAAAAAGGAATTATATACTAAATACGGAAAATTCAGGCTTGATCTGGGCAGTGCTGCAGATTATGAGCTAATGTTACGCATGATACACAAACATCATATTTCGATGGTGTATCTGAACGAAACGCTGACTAAAATGTCTGTTGGCGGAGTAAGTAACAGAAGTATTAAAAACAGACTTATAGCCAACCGGAATGACAGGAAGGCCTGGAAAGTAAATGATTTAAAACCTGGTTTTTTCACATTATATCTTAAACCGCTGCGGAAAATTTTACAATTTTTCAATTTTTAGCAGCTGCTATCCGACCAAATTGACACATAATTAATCCGTTAAATAATTTTTTCGAACAATTTTACTGATTAGTTATTAACTTTGGGGCTATCCACAGTAATTACTGCCATTTTAAAAAGACGGTTGTTAATTATATTTCAGATTCGTTATTATGGAACAAATTTTAACAAACGAAATTTTCTCGTCGGGGCTTATACCTCAGATTGCCTTCCCCGAAGCCTATCCAAGCATGCTGTCATTCCTGATTGCATGTTTTCTGTCTGTTGTTTCCATACCTATTATCATCAACATGTCCAACCTGCTGAACCTGACCGCAAAACCAGGATTCAGAAGTTCTCATCAAAATGAAACACCGACACTTGGGGGAATCGCCATTTTTGCTTCTACTTTAATTGCATTTTTCCTATGGCCCCATGTAGAAGAAACGAACGACACCACATTGATCGGCTATTCGATGGTTGGTCTGATCATGTTGTTTTTCCTCGGGCTGAAAGATGATATTCTTGCACTGGATTCAACTAAAAAACTGATGGTACAGATTGCCGCGGCTATGACCCTGGTACTGTTGGGCAATTTCAAAGTTGATTACCTTTTCGGGATCTTCGGATGGTATTTCGTTTCAGACTGGATCAGTATTCCTTTAACCATCATGATATTTATTGCCATTACCAATTCCATAAATCTGATTGACGGAATAGATGGTCTGGCAGGAGGAATCAGCCTTATTGCAAGCCTTGGATTGGGATTCTGGTTCTTAATTAACGAACACTATGCATTTGCCTGTCTGGCCTTTGCCCTCTCAGGCTCCCTACTGGGATTCCTGAGATTTAACTTTTCCAGAACAAGTAAAATTTTTATGGGCGACACCGGTTCGCTCGTTGTCGGATTTTTACTTTCCTTCTTTTCTGTCGCTTTTATCCGGCTTAATATCAGCTATCGTGAAGATCCCGCGGTTTTCTTCAATGCTCCTATCATCGTAATGGTATTGCTTATTATACCTATTTTCGATACACTCAGAGTATTTATCGTAAGAATTTTAAAAGGAAAATCACCTTTTATAGCTGACCGTAATCACATGCATCATATTCTCCTTGATAATGGCATGAACCATTTTTGGGCATCATTTACCCTTTGGTGCACAACGATAGTGAACATGATTCTCTTTTTTAAATTTCATGGATCCATATCCAATACCATGTCATTGTATATCTATATAGGATTGTTTTTCTTATATATGTTTTCCTCATTTATTCTGAAACACAGAGCACGTTTAATTAAGTATAAGAAGCTGTCACCCACAGACAAAAAATACAGTGTAGAAACCTCAAAACTTTCTACAACCAAGCGGATTCTTAAGAATCTGTAACCATACATACATTTGATATCAGAAAGGAGTTGTCAAATTATTTGACGGCTCCTTTGTCATTACTCCGGGCCGGACAATTTCAGTATTGCTGAATCTGGTTTATATATGCCACCGAACCCGATAAAAACTCATACTAATGTCGTGATTAATGAATAATCATTTGAAAAAGCAGCCAGTCATTCCATTTGAACAATTCAAATACTGTTCTATTCCTTTTATAATGTTTGTACCTTTGTCAACAGATCTGAAGTCAAAAAATTATGAGTAAAAAAATCCGCAAAGAAGACGCTTTATATTATCACTCCAAAGGAAGGCCCGGAAAAATTCAGGTAATTCCTACCAAGGAGACCAATTCGCAGTGGGATTTATCCCTTGCCTATTCACCTGGTGTGGCCGACCCCTGTCTGGAAATTGCTGCTAATCCCGAAGATGCCTATAAATATACCGCCAAAGGAAACCTTGTAGCTGTCGTCAGCAATGGTACCGCTGTGCTGGGGCTGGGGAATATCGGTGCAGTGGCAGGTAAACCCGTCATGGAGGGGAAAGGCCTGCTGTTCAAAATTTATGCCGATATCGACGTATTTGATATAGAGCTGGACACCACTGACGTAGACGAATTCGTACGTACAGTGAAACTCATGGAGCCTACTTTTGGCGGTGTAAACCTGGAAGATATCAAGTCGCCAGAGTGTTTTGAAATTGAGGCACGCCTGAAAAAGGAGCTGAATATTCCGGTGATGCATGACGACCAGCATGGAACAGCCATCATAAGTGGTGCCGCATTGCTTAATGCACTGGATCTTGTCAATAAGGATATAGCCAAGGTAAGAGTTGTGGTATCCGGTGCCGGTGCGTCAGCAATTTCATGTACCAAGCTTTATATATCGCTGGGAGTCACTCCTGAAAACATTGCGATGTTCGATAGTAAAGGTCATATTCACAAGGGCAGAACTGATCTCGATGCGCTTAAAACCCAGTTTGCTACTGATATAGCCTATGAATCGCTGGAAGAAGCAATGGTGGATTCTGATGTTTTCCTGGGGCTTTCCATCGCAGGTGTCGTAAGTAAGGATATGGTGAGGTCTATGGCAGAGAATCCGATCGTGCTGGCAATGGCAAACCCCAATCCTGAAATAGACTACAATGACGCCAAAGACGCCCGCCCGGATGTGATTATGGCTACCGGTCGTTCTGATTTCCCTAATCAGGTCAATAATGTATTGGGCTTTCCCTATATTTTCAGGGGAGCACTGGATGTCAGAGCCACAGAAATTAACGAAGAAATGAAGCTGGCAGCTGTCAAAGCATTGGCTGAGCTTGCAAAATCACCTGTTCCTGACATTGTAAATCTGGCATATAATGAAAGTAATATCTGCTTTGGACGGGAATATATTATTCCTAAACCGGTAGATCCGCGTTTGCTGACCAAAGTAGCACCGGCTGTAGCCAGGGCGGCTATGGACACCGGGGTGGCACGTGCGCCCATTACCGACTGGGATGCTTATGAACTGGAACTATCCAAAAGAATGGGCCGGTATGAAAGACTTTCCAAAGTTGTGGTCAATAAAGCAAAAACAGACCCTAAACGGGTACTGTTTGCTGACGCTGAAAATCCGAAAGTATTAAAGGCCGCTCAGCAGATCAGAGATGAAGGCATAGCATTCCCTATCCTTTTGGGAAACCAATCCACTGTAGAAAAGCTGATTCAAAGCAGTGGCCTGGACCTGAATGATATTCCTATTATAGATCCTTTTGCACCGGAAAATGAGGAACTCATCAAGGAGTTTGCAGAAAAATTATATCAAAAACGCCAGCGCAAAGGGATTATTCCGGCAGAAGCTACCCGGCTGATGTATTACAAAAACTATTTCGGGGCGATGATGGTCGAAACCGGCAGAGCGGATGCACTCATTTCCGGACTGACCAGAAACTATCCCGATACCATACGGCCTTCTTTGCAGGTTATCGGAACCAAAGAAGGAACCAGGCGTGTGGCCGGGATGTATATTCTCCATACCGAAAGAGGTCCGCTTTTCTTCTCTGATACCACCGTAAACCTTGATCCGACGGTAGAAGAACTTGTTGAAATTACTGAGTTAACTGCTAAAGCAGTAGAAAGTTTCAATATTAAGCCGAGAATAGCATTAGTAACCTATTCCAATTTTGGCAGTGCGAAAGGCAAAGACGCAGAAAAAATGGCGGAAGCCGTCAGAATTCTGCGGCAAAAACACCCTGAGATGATCATTGACGGTGAAATGCAGGCCCACCTGGCATTTAATACACAGTTACTAAGCAACAATCATTCATTCAGTTCGCTGGTTGATGAAGGTGCCAATACGCTGATATTCCCGAATCTTTCGGCCAGTAACATCGCCTATAATCTTCTGAAGGAAGTAGCTAATCTGGATACGATCGGACCTATTCTCCTTGGCTTAAAAAAACCGGTTCATATTCTTCAGCTAGGCAGTACAGTGCGTGAAATCGTGAATATGGTGGCTATTGCAGTCGTTGAAGCACAGATGATAAAAAAATAAGTCTGTAGTCAGTATCAGAAGTTATAACAGACAGCATGATAAGGAGAATCTTATCATGCTGTCTGCTATGTAATTAGAATACAATTCCGTTCTATCTCAAGATCAGCCAGCCACTATACCCTCATCCTATTGTTTTTTTGGTAATAATATTTTTATGTTCAAAAAAAACATTAATTTGTACCCTTAATTAAATATATCTGGCATATTCAGGTTAGTTAATTATCATAACTCCTCTAAATAATGAAACAATTTTATTACAGTATTCTGATACTGTGCGTTGTCACGGTATTCAGAACAGAGACCTTTGCTCAAAATTACTTTGAAGCAAATGCCAGCGGGATATACTCTTCCAACGGTAAAACCCCATTCTGGAATCAGGCCAATCAAAATGGTATTATTCCCTCAAACAGTCCCTCATTTTTTGCTATCGGTTCCCTTCATTCTGATTTTAAGCGTGATTCATCAGGTAATTACAGCCAGTTACTTGACTGGGGGTATGGTGTCACAGGCGGTGCTGTGGTTTCCGAAGACGGAATTAAAGGCGTATTACCGGTCGCTTACCTGAAAGCGAAAATATGGGAAATTGAAATTGCAGCAGGCAGGGTCAGACAACTAACCGGATTAACAGGAGACTCCTCCCTAACTTCAGGGTCTTATTCCCTGTCAGGCAACGCCTTGCCCGTTCCTGGTTTTCATATTGCAGTACCCGAATTCAGACCACTTCGTTTCACAAAAGGATGGGTCGCCCTAAAAGGTGGTTATTCGGAGCGTTTTATGGGAAACAATTATATCCGGTACAATGATGCAGGGAATATCAGTAATACTATGTTACACAGTAAATCTGTCACTTTGAAGATCGGAAATGAAAATTATTTCCCCTTCAAAATTATAGCCGGTGCTAATCATCAGGTCATCTGGGGGGGCAATCCGGACATATATGATGAATTATTGATTAAATCATCCATAGGAACCTATAAGAACGTAATACTAG
>JBEBXQ010000049.1:0-29443 GCA_040391535.1 Telluribacter sp.
TTTCAGCAGAATAAGAGAAAGCATCCGGTTCAGAACTACTCCCGTTTACTGCGGATGCATACATTTCCCGGTATTTGGATTAATCACCTTTTAGCCCGAATTTTGCGGATTAAAATTCCATCCTTCATCAACAACGGAGATGGAAATCTTTGTACTTCTTAATTTTCAATGGTTTTAATGATGATGAAACCCAAACATTTCTTGTATCTGCTTATGACAATCCCTTTGGCTACTTCCTGCGATTCGTCAGAAACGACAGCAGAGAAAAATCCATTACTGGCACCTTACTCAACACCTTATGAGGTACCTCCTTTCAATCTGATCAAAGATGAACATTACCGTCCGGCATTTGATGAAGCACTGAAACAACATGCAGCGGAGATTGAAGCAATCGTGGCGCAATCAGAAGCACCTGATTTTGCCAATACGATAGAGGAGTTTGAACGCAGCGGTGATCTTCTCAGCCGCGTTTCGAGGGTTTTTTATAACCTCAACAGTGCGCATACCAACGATTCACTGCAGGCAATTGCCCAGTCACTGGCTCCAGTCATTTCCAAGCACCAGGACAACATTATGCTGAATGAGCAATTATTCGGACGGGTGAAAACTGTTTGGGAACAGAAAGATAATCTGGGGTTATCGGTAGAACAGGCTACATTACTGGAAGATACTTACAAAAGTTTCATCAGAAGTGGTGCTAACCTGACGGAAGACCAGAAACAAACGCTCCGTGACATCAATGCGGAAATATCGTTACTGACGGTTAAGTTCGGACAAAATGTGCTGGCAGAAACCAACAGTTATGAGCTGGTTGTAGATAACGAGGCAGATCTGGCCGGTTTACCGGACGCGCTGAAAGCGGCGGCGGCTGAAACTGCTAAGGAAAAAGGTAAAGAAGGTAAATGGGTCTTTACCCTGCATAATCCGAGTGTAATGCCTTTTCTGCAATATGCTTCCAATCGTGAGCTGCGGGAAAAAATCTGGCACGCCTACAAACAGAGAGGCGATAATGACAACAGTAACGACAACAAGGAGATACTGCTGAAGCTGGCTAATCTCCGACTTCAGAAAGCCAATTTGCTGGGCTATGCTTCTCATGCACATTACGTTCTGGAAGAGTCCATGGCAGAAAATCCGGACAATGTGTACAGATTACTGAACAGCCTCTGGACACCTGCCCTGAAAAAATCCAAAACAGAAGCCGCTGACATACAGAAAGAGATTACAGCAGAAGGAGGCAGTTTTAAAGCAGCTCCGCATGACTGGCGCTATTATACGGAGATTGTCCGTAAAAAGCGTTTTTCACTGGATGAAAATGAAATGAAGCCCTATTTCAGTCTGAAAAGTGTGAGAGAAGGTGCTTTTGATGTGGCTCACCGGTTATACGGACTGAATTTCAAAGCACTTGATAATGTACCTGTTTACCATCCTGATGTGGAAGTTTATGAAGTAACTGAAGCAGACGGAACACATGTAGGTATTCTCTATGCCGATTTTTTCCCGCGTGAATCCAAAAGAGGCGGAGCCTGGATGACCTCCTACCGTCCGCAAAAAACGGAAAACGGTAAGCGCGTTGCTCCGGTTATTTCGATAGTCTGTAACTTCACCAAGCCTGTCGGGGACACCCCTGCTTTGCTCACTTTTGATGAGGTAACGACTTTATTCCACGAGTTTGGCCACTCGTTACATGGTCTGTTGTCGAATGTACAATACCAGAGCCTTGCCGGGACTTCTGTTCCCCGCGATTTCGTAGAATTACCTTCTCAGATCATGGAAAACTGGGCAGCCGATTCAGAAGTATTGAAGTTATATGCCAAACATTATCAGACCGGAGAAATCATTCCGGATGAGCTGGTTACCAAAATGAAGAATGCCGGTACATTTGATCAGGGATTTGCAACGGTAGAATACCTGGCAGCCTCCTTACTTGATCTGAATTACCATGCGGCACAAAAGCAGCTGCCGGCTGACGTACGCCGTTTTGAAAATGAATCGATGCAGAAAATCGGACTGATCAGCGAAATCATACCACGTTACCGCAGTACGTATTTCAGCCATATTTTTTCAGGAGGCTACTCTTCCGGGTATTACAGCTACATCTGGTCGGCCGTGCTGGATACCGATGCCTTTGCTGCATTTAAAGAAAAGAACCTGTTTGATCAGGAACTGGCGAAGTCGTTCCGCAGCAATGTTCTTGAAAAAGGGGGTACAGAAAAATCAGCTGAACTCTACAGGAAATTCCGGGGATCTGATCCTGATCCTGTGCATCTGATGAAAAAACGGGGGCTGAATTAATCAGGAACTACCTGTTTTAAAGGTATAGAGAAAAAATGCCGTGAAAATCGTTTCACGGCATTTTTTTGTAATTATGATCTTTACGTCTTAGTTAAGCAAAGGTTTAATCAGGTTTTCCATTGGTTTTTACATCGGCAATGGGTCGCGTATTCTCTATTGTGCCATCAGACTTAACATAAACCTGCAAATGATTGAAGTGGATTTAACGTCGCCAATCAGCGCAGGGCTACTTCATTCATATGCTTTTGTACTACCCACCCCAGCCACTTCCTGGGCCACAACATTATTATTCCCGCCTCATTTCCAGTCTGCGCCACATCTCCGCACATGCTCTTGCATTATGGTAGGGACATTTCCAGAAACTGATCTTATCGCCTTTCACCGGAATACCATCTGCTTTCACACTCCCATACCATTCCCCTTTCTCCTTGTCGATAAAATGATTCTGAATATATTCCCAGCTTCGTTTTGACCTTTCATTGTATGAAGTGTCACCACTCAGCTGATAAGCATTGTAGAATCCGACCAGCTGCTCAGCCAAAACCCACCAACTGCGCTCTGTATTGGTTTCTCCCGTCTCAGGATTAAATTCATAGTTCAACGCACCGTCATGCGCAAGCCCGGCAGTTGCAGCCTGTGCCATCTGCAGGGAAATCCGTTTTGTTTTATCAATCAATGGGGGATTTTTTAAAATCTCAGCGGTTTCATAAAACAACCAGGAAGCTTCTATATCGTGACCATAGGAAATGACATTATCCTTCGGCTTCCAGTTTTCATCAAAAAACAACTTCATCTGCGAAGTATTTTTATCAATAATTTTATCCTGAATCACCTCCAGCATGGCTGCAGTCTGTTTACCAAGTAAAGCATCCGGCCAGACCGTATAGAGATTGGTATAAGCTTCCAGCAGATGAAGATGTGTATTCATACTTTTAATCCAGGGCTTCCTGCTCAGAATATAATCGTCGGTTGCAGACCAGTCTTTGTTAAAGGCTTCCCGGTACCCTCCGTTTACAGGATCTAAAGCATGCTTCTCTACTAAAGAAAAGATCTCTTTCGCTTTTTCCAGTGCAGGGGTATAATTTGTTATTCTGTAATATTCGCTTAAACCGTAAATGGCGAATGCCTGTCCGTAAATCTGTTTTCTGGTATCTGCAGGTGTATTATCCGCATTGACAGACCAGTAAACACCACCATGCTCCTGGTCATAAAAGTATCTGATAATCTGCTGAAAGGCGCGATCGGCCAGGGTCAAATATTTACTCTCTTTCAGCAAACGATGCGCCAGAGAAAATGTCCAGAGAATCCGGGCATTCAGAACAACCGATTTCGCAGCCTCGGTCATCGGCATATTTTCAGCGGTAACCCTGCCATAAAACCCACCCCGCTGCACATCCGGACTATATTTTTCCCAATATTTCAGGATATTTCTAAGCTCTTGCTCAAAGGCCTGCGAAGTAAACGGTTCCATAGCTGCGGTCTGTTCTGTTATAAGATTTATTGGCAAATAAGTTACACATTTTTGCAATGCTGTCAAAAAAAGAATGGCCGCCCGCTACCGGACAGCCATTCTTATCTCTATCATATTTTTCAGCTGCCTTATACCAGCATACTGAATGGATTCTCCAGGTATTTTTTCACTGTATTCAGGAATAATGCACCAAGCGCACCATCTACCACACGGTGATCACATGACAAGGTTACCTTCATCACGTTGGTCGGATAAACAGAACCGTCTTCATTGAAAGCCGGTACTTTTTTAATCGCCCCCACAGCCAGAATACAGGAATCAGGCGGATTGATAATTGCGGTAAAATCTTCAATTCCGAACATCCCTAAGTTAGATACAGAGAACGTATTACCTTCCCAATCTTTAGGCTGCAGTTTTTTGTCTTTTGCTTTGCCGGCGTAGTCCTTCACTTCTGTAGAAATAGCCGAAAGTGTTTTCTTGTCGGCATCCCGGACAACAGGTACCAGCAAGCCCTCATCTACTGCTACGGCAACACCTACGTTTACATAATTGTAACGACGGATTTTATCACCGAGCCATGCAGAATTCACCTCAGGATGTTTTTTAAGCGCAAGCGAACACGCTTTAATCACCATATCATTGAATGAGATTTTCGCTGAACTGCTTTCGTTCAGCTGCGGACGCAACGCCATTGCCTTATCCATGTTGATTTCCATGGTCAGGTAAAAATGCGGGGCAGTGAACAGGCTATCGCTCAAGCGACGGGCTATGGTCTTCCTCATCTGAGAAATCGGAAGATCTTCAAAATTGCCCTGTTCAGGTGCCGCAGGTGCAGACGCAACAGCTTTCGCCGGAGTTTCTGCAGAGGCAGCCGGAGCAGCTTTAGGTGCAGCTGACCTGAACTCATCAATATCACGTTTCACGATACGGCCGTTTTCACCGGAACCTGCAACCTGACGGAGATCAATACCTTTTTCTTCAGCAAGTTTTTTTGCTAAAGGAGATGCTTTAAGACGATCAGACGCATCTGACGAAGAACCGGCAGCCTGTGCAGCAGCAGAACCGGCAGCCGGTTCAGAAACAGGCCGGGCAGATGCTGTTTCTGTATCACCGGAGGCCGCTCCAAGCAACGCTTCAAAGTCGGCACCAGGCTCACCCACGACAGCAATAACCGCATCAACGGGAACGGCTTCGCCTTCTTTAACACCAATATAAAGCAGCGTACCTTCTTCATATGCTTCCAGTTCCATGGTCGCCTTATCGGTCTCCACTTCGGCCAGAATATCACCTGATTTAACAGTATCACCTACCTTTTTCTGCCATGAAACAAGGGTTCCTTCTTCCATGGTATCGCTCATTTTGGGCATACGGATAATTTCAGCCTTAATGGCTGAAGTATCTATAGCGGCTTTTTTTACAGGTTCAGCAGCAGGGGCCGGAGCCTCTTCAGCCGGAGCATCGGCAGAGGAACTGTTTTCTGCGGCACCACCTTCATTAAGCAATGCCTGAAAATCCTCTCCTTTGGTACCAACAACTGCGATAATGCCGTTAACCGGAACCGATTGTCCCTTTTCAATGCCGATATGAAGAAGTGTACCCTCTTCATAAGCTTCAAGCTCCATGGTCGCTTTATCGGTTTCTACTTCGGCAATAATATCACCGGATTTAATCTCATCTCCCACCTTCTTATGCCATTCTGCGATAACCCCTTCTTCCATGGTATCGCTCATTTTGGGCATACGGATTACTTCTGCCATATAAATTGGTTAGGTAAAATTTAGTGTTCGTATCTTATTTAAAACAGACAACTTTTCAGCCAAAGTAACAAAATTTGACCAATTAGCAGGTCTTTATCTTAAAATAATTTTAGCTGTATATTCAGTAAAACAAGGATCAAAGTCAGCAATCAGTTGATTTTCAAGACGGCCATAAACGCCTCCTGAGGAATTTCCACATTCCCTACCTGACGCATACGTTTCTTTCCTTTTTTCTGTTTTTCAAGGAGTTTCCGCTTTCTTGAAATGTCACCACCGTAACATTTCGCCAATACGTCTTTCCGCATTGCCTTTACAGTCTCACGGGCAATGACTTTCTGCCCGATAGCAGCCTGGATAGCAATTTCAAACATCTGACGGGGAAGCAGCTCTCTGAGTTTTTCACAAAGTTTTTTACCCCAGTCATAGGCTTTACTACGGTGAACAATGGCAGACAATGCATCCACGCGCTCGCCGTTCAGCATAATGTCAAGTTTCACCATATCCGATTCCTGAAATCCGGTGAGTTCATAATCCAGTGATGCGTAACCCCTGGAAATAGTCTTAAGCTTATCAAAGAAATCAAATACCACTTCAGCCAAAGGCATCGAAAACTGTAGTTCTACACGATCAGCTGTCAGGTAAACCTGATTTTTCAAAACCCCTCTTTTGTCCATACAAAGACCGATAATCGGACCGATATATTCAGACTTCGAAATAATTTGCGCATTAATAAACGGCTCTTCAATGAAATCGATGAAATTAGGATCGGGCATTTCGGAAGGGGCGCTTACTTTCAGGATTTCACCTTTGGTATTCATCACCGTAAACTGAACAGAGGGAACGGTGGTGATGACGGTCATGTCAAATTCACGCTCCAGTCTTTCCTGAACAATTTCCATGTGGAGCATCCCCAGAAACCCGCAACGGAATCCAAAACCCAAAGCTGCTGACGTTTCTGGTTCCCAGACCAAAGCCGCATCGTTCAGCTGCAACTTCTCCATGGCTTCACGAAGTTCTTCATATTCACTGGTTTCAACCGGATAAATACCTGCAAAAACCATTGGTTTCACTTCTTCAAAACCTCTGATCATAGATGACGAAGGGCGGTGAATATGAGTCATTGTGTCACCCACCTTCACTTCCTTAGCCACTTTAATTCCCGAAATAAGGTAACCGACATCCCCGCACTCCACAACACTTTTAGGTTCTTTATCCAGCCGGAGTGTTCCGATTTCCTCGGCGATATACTCCTTGCCGGTGGCCATGAATTTTACTTTGTCTCCTTTACGGATACTCCCGTTTTTTACACGGAAAATAACTTCAATGCCACGATAAGAATTAAAGACCGAGTCAAAAATCAAAGCCTGAAGCGGTGCTTCGGGGTCTCCTTCCGGTGCCGGTACTCTTTCTACGATAGCATTCAGAATGGCTTCAATTCCGATTCCTTCTTTACCACTGGCCGGAATAATATCTTCACGGTTACAGCCAAGCAGGTCAACCATTTCATCTTTCACTTCTTCCGGCATGGCGCCTGGAAGATCTACTTTGTTCAGAACCGGGATAATGACCAGGTCATGATTAATAGCAAGGTACAGATTAGAGATCGTCTGGGCTTCCGTCCCCTGTGATGCATCCACAAGCAGCAACGCTCCTTCGCAAGCTGCGATGGAGCGTGATACTTCGTATGAAAAGTCTACGTGACCAGGTGTGTCAATCAGATTCAGCGTATATTTCTCACCCTGATAAAGGTAATCCATCTGAATAGCATGGCTCTTAATGGTAATTCCTCTTTCCCTTTCAAGGTCCATGTTATCAAGCAATTGCGCCTGCATCTGACGGTCAGTAACCGTCTTTGTAAATTCCAGCAGCCTGTCGGCCAAGGTACTTTTTCCGTGATCAATATGGGCAATAATGCAAAAATTGCGGATATTTTTCATGTAATTTATTTCAAATTCGGACGCTAATTTAAGAGACTGCTGTGAATTGGCAATATTTTATGGACGGGCAACGTCAATTTGAACTGGTTTTCCTTTAATGGTATTGCCATCCATTGCCCGTAAAATGCCCCTTACATCTCTTTCCGGAACATCTACAAAAGTATATTTATCGAAGATATCAATTGCTCCGATGGTTTTGCCCGGTACATTAGCTTCGCCGGCAATAGCACCTACGATATCCCTGGGCTGGATGTTATCCTTTCTTCCCAAACTCAGAAAAAGACGTGTCATACCTGGTTCAGGTGTTGCGGAACTTCTCCTTGATTCTCCTCCTCTTTCAAAGGGTCTTCCACCTGCTTTACGGTCTCCGAAACGATCACCACCTCTTCTTTCACCACGATCTGCTCTTTCACCTCTTTTGCCGAAACGGTCATCACGTTCTCCGCGTCTTCCGTCGCTGCGTTTCTCTTCCCATGCCAGGTTGCTGTCTGCGTATCCGTTTTTCTGAACACCCATGATCTGACGGGACATAGCCGCAACAATCTGTTCGGTTGTAAATCCGCTGTGACGAAGCATATCCAGAACATCGCTGTACAATTCCACATCTGATTCGTTTTCACCGATTGTGGTTGAGATACTTTCTACAAATCTGGCTTTACGAACACCTACGATATCTTCAAAAGAAGGAATAACTCCTTTTTCGATTTTCACTTTGGTATACCCCTCAATCTGGCGCAGACGGTATTTCTCGTCTCTTGCTACCATTGAAAAGGCTTTACCTGATTTCCCGGCACGGCCAGTGCGGCCGATCCGGTGCACGTAATATTCTTCGTCCATCGGAATGTCAAAGTTGATTACCGCATCCAGTCCGCTCACATCAATACCCCTTGCCGCCACATCTGTTGCAACCAGAATAGTCGTAACACCTGCTTTGAACTTACTCATCACATTGTTACGTTGCTGCTGACGCAGATCACCATGCAAACCTTCCGACGCATAGCCTCTCAGCTGGAGATCTTCCACAATCTCGTCTACTTTACGCTTGGTGTTACAAAATACCAGTAATGACTGAATATTATGCATATCTATCAGGCGGGTCATCACTTCAACCTTAGCCTGTGGTTTTACTTCAAAATAAACCTGCTCAATATTCTGATTGGTAAGTTCATTTTTAACAACTTTAATCAACACCGGATCATGAAGAAAACGCTTGGTAATAGTCATGATTGGCTTAGACATGGTCGCAGAGAACAAAATCGTCTGCCGCTCCTGTGGCATTTCGGCCAGAACATTTTCAATATCCTCCCTGAAGCCCATATCAAGCATTTCATCGGCCTCATCCAAAACAATCATCTTGATATTTTCAAGACGTAGTGTGCCTCTTTCCATGTGGTCCATTACACGGCCGGGGGTACCTACCACAATATGAACACCTTTGCGGAGTGATCTGATCTGACGGTCAATAGAATCACCACCATAGATGGCTTCAATTCTTATTCCTTTTTTGTAACGGGCCAGTCTTCCGATTTCTTCTGAAACCTGTACAGCCAGTTCCCTTGTAGGACAAAGAATCAAGGCCTGAATATTGTTTTCTGACGGGTCAACCCTTTCCAGAACAGGAATACCAAAGGCCGCCGTTTTTCCTGTACCTGTCTGAGCCTGCCCGATTACGTCAAAACCCTGTAAAACCGGGGGAATACCCTGTGCCTGGATAGGAGAAGGTTTTTCAAAACCCATTTCTTTTACGGCTTTCAGGATTTCCTCCGATAGCCCTAATTCATCAAAATTTTCTGTTGTCATTTTTCTTTCTTGGTAATAATATATTTAGAAATCAACAGGGAACTGTCTTTTTCCGATCCTGACAAAAAGCCGATATCTAATAGTCTGAACTATCCCCGGAAGGAAGTAAGATCTGGCTCAATGGAACAGTTGATTTTATCTTTTTTGGATATCACAAAGCCCTGCACGATGCATCCGTGAGGCTCTGCGGTCGGAACTGTGAGGCTAAGAAGCCTGTGTTTTTGACTTATCCGGTGTGAAGACGCCATAACCGGAGTAATGCAGAGGTATGAACGGATGTTCGTTAAATTTGTGCAAAAGTAGAAAGGATTAGGTTCTAAACCTAGAAGAGAGCAAAAAAACTTCATTATTTAAGGAAAAAATACTTAAAACAGGACTTTTCCTTGAATTTAATTAATATGTACCTAAAAAATAAGGCTGCCATTAAGACAGCCTTACCGCAATGCAGCGCCCTGAACGTTAATTTCTGGACGGGAAAATACCTTCGAGGGCTATGATAAAATTAACAGCCAGATAGGGTTGATGAACATCCACAGGCTGCGACCCTCCGGCCACACCCACTGTGAGCGTTCCCTGGGTAATAGAATCAGAGGACAATGCCACAGTCGCTTTGCTTTCCTTATTAAAACCTAACGATGGAGTAAAAGCCCTTCCATCACTACTACCTGGCACCGCGATCCTGGTACCTTCAACAGGTACACTGTCAGCAGCATTTTCTGCACTCACATTCAGAACAAACGGAGATAATGTAGCAGGGTGCGTATGTGCGGGAAGCTGAGCCATATTCAGTGTAACCTGTTCCGCTCCGCCCGACTGGCCTAAATTATAGGGCTGCAGTCCCGGCCCTGAACCGGCGGCTACAGGAACTCTTCCTGCCATATTGGGAAGAGCAAAAGTGGTGGTACCATTCCCACCGTAAGAGGTACCCAGCAATGAAAACAAAGCCGTGTATTGAGCAATAGGTAAGATTTGCCCGTTACAAAAAGCCCATCCTCTCGGGGCAAAATTAGGGGCCCACATCATAATTGTACCCAAAAAAACTTCCATAAAACGTTGAGTTTAGAGATTTGAAAAAAAAATTACAAAAATTAATCACAATATTACAATTTATATACGATAAAATTCCAATATTGTACTACATTGTCACTGTTAAATTTTTTAGCTTTTTTCATTCTGACAGAACCGGCATTCCTTTGCCTTCCAATCAGTTAATTTTAATATCTGAAGAATAATGATCCGCTATTGTCGCCTTAACCTGCCCTTTGACACCCGTCATCTGCCGGATGACCTGCAGTTTCTTTTACAAAAGGACTGGAAACAACATCTGAATACAAGTCATTTTGAAGGTGACTGGATGATTCTGGCTTTGGTTGCGCCCGGAGGGAAAAACATTTCTGTGGCGGATGCTCTGCAAGGTGAATCCTACCATCCTACCCCACTATTATCCCTTTGCCCTGCAATTGCAGCGTTTTTAAAACAATTCAAGTGTCCTTTGAAGGCTGTCAGATTAATGAAATTAAACGCGGGTGCTAAGATTAAAAGGCATAAAGATCAGGATCTGGCTTATGAACTCGGAGAGGCTCGTATTCATGTTCCGTTACAAACCAATCGTCAGGTTCGTTTTTTGCTGGATAACGATCTGATTCCTATGATGACAGGAGAGTGCTGGTATATTAATGCCAACCTGTATCATTCGGTAGATAATGAAGGTACAACTGACAGAATTCACCTGGTTATTGACTGTGAGGTAAATGACTGGCTGAAAGAGATATTTGATTTATCATCTGAAAAGAAAGAACGGAAAATAACTGTCGATGCAATTACTAACCAGCATATCATAGAGAATCTTTATCTACTTAATACCCCTGCGGCTATCAATATGGCAAAAAAACTGGAAGGAGACAAATACAGTTGACAGGATATAAGTCTTTATAATACACCAAAGACAAACAGGATACTTTATAAGTGGCTTGCCTGAGCCTTTCTCCGGTTTTCCAATCGGTGAAAATTTGCCAATGACTCTTTAAAATCCTCTTCAGGATTGACAGAAGGAAATGTTTCATGGAAAATACGGGTTTTATCCTTCGAATGAAATTGAAGCCGGTGACGGCACTCCTGCCAAAACGGCTCACCCGGTTTAAACCCTGTATGGCTCACTATTGTTTCAAGCATTTCAATGACGCCCCGATGATAGCTCATCAAAACACTTTTCTTATCGTTATCTGACATAGTAAGAAATGTACTGAAATAAAAATCAAGTACCTGATTTAAATAGGTTTCCATTCCGTCATAATGGCCCGTGGTGGTTAATCCGAATAGCTCCGGTTCCAGCACCCCGGACACGGCATGCATCCCGGGGTTTTTCTGGTGTGAATAACAAACCTCAAGCGGATCACGATAGAGAAGAAAGAAGGGTACATCAGGCCACAGTTCCCTGATCAAAGGCCAGTAACGAACCAGCCAGCTATCAAGTTTGACAAATAATTGTTTTGAAATACCGTTTCTGTTTTGTCCATACCACTTCAGAGCTGCCCTTAGACACCGTCCTTTCTTAGCCAAAGTCATTTTGGGATTTCTCAGGATATCATCAAAAAACGGAACTTCGGCGAGTACTATATTCTGTTCATCCAATCCCAGTAACTGAGAAAGCAGTGTGGATCCACATCTTGAAACATGAAAAATAAAACCTGAAACGCGGACATCCTTAATATCACCGGCTAATTCAATCATAAAATCGGGAGAAGAAATACTTCTGTAGCGATGCATACCTGTATTCCGTGACATGCATTTCAGGATGGTTTCATCGAAAAAGGGATCCGTAAACGGGGTACCTGAAGTATCCAGCCAGTAAACCAAGTTGGCATCTGACGTTTTCAGCCGGTAAGGAATGTATATACCACCTTTGCTCATTATTATGTATGATCATCAACACTGAAAGTCCGTAACTTGCATATGTATAGCCGGATTTTAATGATTATATTTCCTGGGTTCTCATCAGTCCGGTGTATGTAAAGGCAGCCCAAAAGCTTCAGCAATACCCGAATGCAGGATTTTTCCGTCTACAATATTCAATCCCTTCATCAGCTCAGGATTATTTTTAACTGCCTTTTCCCATCCTGCGGAAGCCAGCTGGACAGCATAGGGCAAAGTGGCATTTGTCAGCGCAAGTGTAGAGGTATACGGAACCGCACCAGGCATATTAGCTACGCAATAATGAATGACACCGTCCACTTCATAAATAGGGTTTTCGTGAGTCGTTGCCACAGAAGTTTCAAAACATCCGCCCTGATCAATCGCCACGTCTACCAGCACAGTTCCTTTCCGCATCAGTGAAAGCATATCCCGTGTAATCAGAAATGGTGCTTTGGCACCTGGAATTAAAACACCGCCGATGATCAGATCAACATCCTTTACAAGCTGCCTGAGTGTCAGATTACTGGAAAACACAGTGTCAACGTTAGCAGGTAAAGTATCTTCAAGATAACGCAGCCGGCCAAGATTTATATCAGCGATAGTTACATTGGCGCCAAGACCGGCAGCCATTTTTGCAGCCTGAGTCCCGACCACACCTCCTCCGAGTATCAGTACATTAGCCGGCTTAACACCCGCAACCCCTCCAAGCAGTACCCCCCTGCCACCAAAAGGTTTTTCCAGATATTTGGCTCCTTCCTGAACGGACATTCTGCCGGCTACTTCACTCATGGGAATCAGCAATGGCAAAGACCGGTCTGCCTTCTCTACTGTTTCATAAGCCAGACAAATGGCCTTCCTCTCCATCATGGCACGTGTAAGTTCTTCAGAAGAGGCAAAGTGAAAATAGGTAAATAAAAGCTGGCCTTCCCTGATGAGCTCATATTCCTCGGCGATAGGTTCTTTTACCTTTATGATCATCTCTGCCTGCGCATATACTTCGCCTATAGTCGAAATAATGTCAGCTCCTACAACATTATACTCGTCATCAGTAAACCCACTGCCCAATCCAGCGGACTTTTGTACGATGACTCTATGGCCGGCTTTAGTCAGTTCAGCTGCTCCGGCAGGAGTCAGTGCGACTCTGTTTTCGTTATTTTTGATTTCTTTGGGTACACCGATGATCATATAATGAAGGGATTTTAGTAAGTTAAATCATTACAAATATTTATTTTTTTTGTTCAAAAACACACATAAAATAATTACATTATTTGAGTCGCTTCGGGTTTTCCTGAACAAAAGCTTCCCAGCCTCCTTTTTTTGCCTTTCCTTTCGTTACAACCGCTGCAGGTGAATTGGCATGATAATGATGACAGACAGCAATGGCTATACCATCAGTTGCATCCATAAACTCTCGTGACAACTCGATTTTGAGGATATTCTCCAGCATATACGCTACCTGTTCCTTTGAGGCAGCACCATTCCCGGTAACCGATTGCTTTACTTTTCTGGGAGAGTATTCAACAATAGGTATTTCTCTGGCCAATGCTGCTGCCATCGCTACACCCTGAGCTCTACCAAGCTTTAGCATGGACTGCGGATTTTTACCGAAAAAAGGATCCTCTATTGCCATTTCGTCAGGGAGATATTCTTCTATCAGCTGGGTAATCCGTTGAAATATTTTCTTCAGTTTCAATTCGTGGGTACTATATTTGCTGAGTTGAATGACCCCGTATTGAATTAATTTAATATCGGCAGGAGTAGCCAGGATCACACCATAACCTGTGACCTGCGTGCCAGGGTCAACTCCCAAAATTATCCGTTCGTTAATAACTGTCTTCTGATCATTATTCATTGTGCAAGATAACCAACTCTCTTCATTCATTAACAGATTAAATAGAGTGAAGCTGTTAAAAACCGGTAAAGTGCTGGTTACTGTTTTAATTCTGAGCTACATATATAATACATTCAATCAGGACCAGTATCAATTTTCTTCTGTGGCCCATACAATGTCCGGGGTTTTCAGCCAATCCAATATCTTCAAAATCGGAATCATGATCCTTCTTGTACCGGTTAACTGGGCTTTGGAAAGCCTGAAATGGATGTATCTGGCCAGAACAGCCGTAAACATTAATTTCCGGGAAGCATTCCGCAGTACCCTTACCGGACTGGCTTTGGGTGTGGCTGTTCCGGCGCAAATAGGTGATACGATTGGCCGTGTGGCATCCCTTAAATCATCAAGAAGGCTTACGAGTATCGGAGCCGCCCTTGTTTCGAACGGTATACAGTTTTATGTAGCCATAGCAGCGGGATTTGCCGGATTATTGTTTATGCATGATCAGCTTACGCTGAATCATGAATGGTTGTATATACTTCAGTATTTTTTGGTTTTTCTGCTTATCCTGGGCGTATTGACCGGTATTTTCAGAAAAAAACTGATCCACTTTAATACCCGTAGAAAATGGAGCCGGAACCTGTCCACTTATCTTAAAGTAATAGGAGAATATTCGGCATACGATCTTTTACTTGCCTTATTACTAGGCTCATTCCGTTACATCATCTTTTTACTTCAGTTTATTCTTTCCCTTTCCTTGTTTTCGCTCGGACTAAGTTTTGAAACATTAATTGCACCAACTGCGCTACTTTTGCTTGCAAAAACATTAATTCCGGCTCTGAATACGATCGGGGATCTGGGAATCCGGGGAATCATCATCTTGTGGGTTTTTGAGAGTTATCATTTACCTGACGAATCCCTGATTGCAGCTACATTAATTATCTGGATCATTAACATATTGGGTCCTCTAATGGCTGGTTTAATTATGATATGGAAATACAACTGGAAATTTAACTAAAGCACATGTTTATACTTTTGAATATTTTTTGGCTACTGGTTATTTCTTATGCTGTTTTTGTACTGATTCTGTGGCTCTTCTGGAACAGGATTCAGGTATACACTATGGCACAACCAGCAGATCTTTCAACCAGGGTCACCGTGGTCATTCCTGTGCGGAATGAAGAGAATAATATACTCGCACTACTTGGAGACCTTACTATGCAGGATTACCCAAAAAATTTATTTGAAGTAATGGTTGTAGATGATGCTTCAGAAGATAATACGGTACAGTTAACAGAGAGTTTTATAGAAAATGCGGATATAAATATAAAGCTAATCCGGATGGGGAATAAAACTTCCTCCTCTCCCAAAAAAGCAGCGATAGAAGCTGCAATTGCAAAGTCTGAAGGAGATTTTATCATTACAACTGATGGAGATTGCCGTGTAGATAGAGGCTGGATCTCATGTTACATTTCAATGTATGAACAAACAAACGCAAAACTTATCAGTGGTCCGGTAACCTTTACAGCCGAACAGCAATTTACTGACTATTTACAAACGGTGGAGTTCTCAAGCCTTATAGGCACGGGAGCTGCCTGTATACAGGCCGGATCACCAACCATGTGTAACGGCGCCAATCTGGGATACAGGAAAGAAGCATTCCTGACAGTAAATGGTTTTGAAGGTGTCAGGCATATTGCTTCAGGAGACGATGAATTTCTGATGCAGAAAATCAGGCAAAAGTTTCCGGACGGAATACGTTTTCTGAAACATCATCAGGCAATCGTAAAAACACATGCCCATCAGACCTGGAAAGGTTTTTTTAATCAGCGGAAAAGATGGGCCAGCAAATGGCAACATTATGATTCTATTATACCCCGCTTGATGGCCGTATACGTATTTTTGTCCAATGCAGTTCTGCCGGTTTCATTTTTAGCAACCCTTGCCGGGTTTATACACCCGAATATCACCTTGGCCCTGTGGCTCCTGAAATGCCTTCCCGAATGGCTTTTCATAAGTACAGTATTAAGATTCCTGGGTAAAGAAAATTCAATTCTGTTTATTCCCCTGGTTCAGATTGTATACCCTTTATATATATTTCTTTTCGGTTTGTCAGGATCATCCAAAGGCTATTTATGGAAAGACCGGGAACTGCAATAGAAACCTACTGACTTCCTTTTTTTACCTCACTGACAAATTCAGGAGTAACCTCCAGAAGCCGGCAAATCATATCTTCTTCTATGCCATTTGACAGCATACTAGAGATATTCTTAATCAGAGTCTCTCTGATTCCTTTTTCGTGGCCTTGCTGAAGTCCTTGCCGAATACCTTCTTGAATTCCTTCCTGGTGTCCTTGTTGGTGTCCTTCTTGAATTCCTTCCAGGTGCCCTTGTTGGTGCCCCATTTCATGTCCCTTCTCCCATCCTCTCTGCATTGCTTTTTCGGCATTTTCTGCAGCTATTTTTTCAGCATAACGGACTGCACTCTCATAATCCCATTTTGCTTTTAAACTTGAATCATATGCCATGCGTTCTTCCGGTTTTAATTTACTAAGCTCGGCTATTCTGAAAACCTTCTCAAAAACTCTTTTATCAAGATATAGTGGTATTTTATCCATACCGCTAAGATGTTTTAATAAAAACAACCAACGATCCAGATCAGTTTCAAGCTGGTCTTCTGTTTTCGTAAATTTAGGTAGTTCAATAAATTTATATTCGAGTTTATCATAAAATATCTCATGAGTTTCCCGATCACTCAGCACATAATTGTGAAGATAAAAATCATCGTGGCTCTCCATTCTGAATTCAAGAAGTGCAATGAAGAAAACTTCTTTTAGCTGATAATTCCAGGATTTTTTGCTTCGCTGGACTTGAGAACTGATAAGTCGGGATGTATAGAAAACAGCTCTGTCTTTAAAATTCTCCTGACGGGCTCTTTGCATCTCAACAATAAACTGCTCTCCGTTGTCACCGGTACACAGCAAATCAAATATAACCTTCCGGTCGGCTACGTAATCGCCATTCCGTTCTGCATTGTTATAAGTCAGGTCCCGGATTACTTTCCGGCCCTGAAACAGCTGGTTCAGGAAATCGATTAAAATGTCTTTATGGGGTTCTGATCCAAAAAGCCTTTTGAAACCATAATCGGTCAATGGGTCGATAAAACGGCCCGGTGTTGGGTTTGTATACATAGTGTGTGGCAATACGTGTATACAAACCTATAAAATTCCTGGTTTATTGAAAAATACAGGGATTCAGAAATTAATTCAATATCAAAACATTACATCTGAATATCATTCAGACTCACAATTAACAACCGGTTCCAGCTGCTCATATTCTTCTTTGCTGAAAAGCCTGGATTTAGTTATAAAACGTACACCCAGCGGAATTTCCAATGAAAAACTTGCTCCACGGCCTGGTGCCACATCAATGGTGAGCTGAGAAAACTTCCAGTATTCAAACTGGTCTGCGCTCATATAAAAATCGCATCCGTAGATCCGCCCGAGGCATACATCACTGCTACCTATCCTGAATTCTCCTTTAGGGTAGCACATGGGTTGGGAACCATCGCAGCAACCTCCACTCTGATGAAACATCAGTTCTCCATTTTCATCTTTCAGACGATCAATGATTTCAATGGCACCTTCCGTAATTAACAATCTCTGTACAGATGACATACATTTGATATTTAAGACAGACAAAAATACGGGATCCGTCATGAAGACAGATCCCGTAAATACTCAAGCCGGATCAAAAGAATCCCAGCTTGTTTTTATTATAAGAAATCAACATGTTTTTAGTTTGCCGGTAGTGGTCAAGCATCATCTTATGATTTTCGCGCCCGAAACCGGATTTTTTATATCCGCCAAACGGAGCATGGGCCGGATAGGCGTGATAATTATTCACCCAAACCCTACCGGCCTGAATAGCCCTTGGTACCTGATATAACTCGTGCGCGTCGCGTGTCCAAACCCCGGCACCCAATCCGTAAAGGGTATCATTCGCAATCTCAATCGCTTCCTCAGTTGTTTTGAAAGTGGTAACACATACTACAGGACCAAAGATCTCTTCCTGAAAAATTCTCATCTTATTATGCCCTTTGAAAATAGTAGGCTGAATATAATACCCCTCTCCTAGTTCCCCTTCCAGTTTGTTAACGTCACCGCCGGTAAGCAGTTCGGCCCCTTCTTCTTTCCCAATAGACAGGTACGACTGAATTTTCTCATACTGATCATTGGAAGCCTGCGCTCCTATCATAGTAGAAGGGTCAAGCGGGTGGCCTGCTTTAATTGCTTTGGTACGCTCTATCACACGTGCTATAAAGGCATCGTAGATACTTTCATGCACAAGCATTCTGGACGGGCAGGTACAGATTTCACCCTGGTTGAGAGCAAACAGTACGGCCCCTTCGATAGCTTTGTCGAGGAATTCATCATCGGCATCCATTACCGACGGAAAGAAAATATTCGGTGATTTCCCGCCCAGTTCCATTGTCGCCGGAATAATATTTTCTGAAGCATACTGCAGAATCAGACGTCCGGTCGTAGTTTCTCCGGTGAAAGCTACCTTGGCAATTTTCGGAGAGGTTGCCAGCGGCTTCCCCGCTTCTATACCAAAACCGTTGACAATATTTAAAACCCCTGCCGGCAGAATATCACCAATAATCTCCATCAGCACAAGAATAGAAGTTGGGGTTTGTTCTGCTGGTTTTACAACGGTACAGTTACCGGCTGCCAGGGCAGGAGCAATTTTCCAGGTGGCCATGAGCAAAGGGAAATTCCATGGAATGATCTGTCCTACCACACCCAGTGGTTCATGCAGACAAATACTCACGGTGTTTTCATCATGCTCTGAAATCGTTCCTTCATCGGCTCTGATAACAGAAGCAAAGTACCTGAAATGGTCTACACACAGGGGCAGGTCAGCTGCTTTGGTTTCTCGCACAGGTTTACCGTTATCAACCGTTTCCACGGCGGCCAGATAATCGAGGTTATCTTCTATAGCCTGAGCTACTTTCATTAAAATATTACTTCTGTAAGCAGGAGAAGCTTTACCCCAGGTAGCAAATGCCTCATGCGCAGCATCAAGGGCTAAATCAATATCTTCCTTTGTTGACCTGGCTACTTTCGTAAAAACTTTACCATCAATCGGTGAAACATTATCAAAATATTGCCCTTTTACCGGGGCTACCCATTTCCCGCCGATATAGTTGTCATACTTATCCTTAAAGGTAGGACGAGCTACAAGATTCCGGGTTTCTGTTAGTGTTGACATAATGCTATTAACGATTTAAATTCATCAAAATTTAATATTAATTACAAATATCGTATAGTATTTTTTTATTTCGTTTAAGTATTATATCACAATTTACCAATATAATATCATTTCTGTTTAATTTGCTTTAGCAAAAAAGATAGCGTCACAAAAACCAAAACACTTTTTCGGCCGTTTTATCAGTACAAATACATTAGTAACAGAAAGCAGACCTATTAATTATAAAGTCACGGACCTTTCAACGGTTACACTATTAAGTCCGTGATACCTGATTTAAAATACTACGGGGCAATTGATCGATAAAACAGAAAATATGGCGGGACAGAAAGAGGTGCTTCCTCAATTCCAAAATTTAACTCCTTATCACAAGCTTGAAAAGCTGGTTGAAAACCGGACTGTTTTTTCAATGAGTCATTGTGAGCTCAATATTTTTGAGACTTTCCGGAAAAGTGAGAGAGTCAGTCTGAAATTTGACCATCTGGTTTTTACGACGATGCTCAGAGGCAAAAAAGTGATGAATCTTTTTGATAATCAAAGATTTGATTATTTACCGGGCGAATCTGTGGTAGTCCCATCTAATGAAGAAATGCTGATTGATTTTCCGGAAGCCACCTATAACAGCCCTTCACAATGCATCGCACTGACCATTGATGACCAAAACATTAAAGAGACGCTGGATATTCTCAATGAGAAATTTACCAAAGCCGAAGACAAGGATAGCTGGTCACTGGATCCTAAGCAATTTCATATTCAGAATACAGCCGAAATCGCAAAAACAGTTGACCGGATTATTCATATATCAAGGGAGAATAATTCCTCAAGAGATATTTTTGCCAATCTGGCTGTAAAGGAATTACTGATCAGGTTAATGCAAACGCAGGCCCGGAAAACCATTTTCACTGATTATCTGAAACATGCTTCCAGTAACCGCTTCGCTTACATCGTTAAATATATCAAAGAAAATATTGCTGAAAACCTCCGAATCGACCGGCTCAGTAATCTGGCCTGTATGAGTAAGCCTCATTTTTTCAGAAGTTTTAAACAGGAATTCGGTATTACTCCTGTTGAATTTATTCTACGGGAACGCATCGATACTGCAAAAAGAGTATTGGGTGAACCCGACTCCAACATTACAGATGCCGCTTTCAGGACAGGTTTTCAGAGTATCAGCTATTTTTGCAGTGTATTTAAGAAATTAGAAGGCATAACCCCGAATGATTATAAAAAGGCGCTGAACCCAGCCCGATTGATTACTTAACGCATCATGAAATCTTATTTGCATTATTCGCCGTTCTGGTTAAAAGCTCTTTTTCCCAAATATCACTGGCGGATCAACACAAAAGAAAAAGTTGTATATCTTACTTTTGATGACGGGCCAATTCCGGAAGTAACTGAATTTGTCCTGGAAACTCTGAACAGTTACCAGGCGAAGGCTACTTTTTTCTGCATTGGAGACAATGTGAACAAACATCCGGATATCTATAAAAAACTACTCCATAGTTTTCATCGGATCGGAAACCATACTTACAACCATCTTAATGGCTGGAAATCGGATTCGGACACGTATCTTGAGAATTATCACCTTTGCAATGAAACACTGAAAATCAAAACGAATCTGTTCCGTCCGCCTCATGGCAGGATCACCAAACAACAGGCACAGCTGCTTCCTCCGGACACCAAGGTAATTATGTGGGATGTCCTGTCGGGTGATTTTGATAATGATCTGCATTGTGAAAAATGTCTCAAAAAATCAATCGCACATACTAAAAGGGGGTCTATTGTAGTATTTCACGACAGTCTGAAAGCAAAGAACAACCTTTATTATACGTTACCAAGATATCTTGATCATTTTTCTTCCCTTGGATATCGTTTTGAAACTTTGCCGTGTTAATTTCGCAGTTCAATCATAACCTGCAATGTAATTGAGCGCTTATCCGTTTATCAGTATTCTGGTGGCGGCACGTAATGAAGAATATAACATTATACGCTGCCTCCACAGCTTGCACCGGCTTGACTATCCTGGAAACCGGATTGAAATCCTGATTGGAAATGACGGGTCTTCTGATCAGACCTCTGCGCTTGTCAGGAACTTTATTCATGACAAACAGCAATTCAGGTTACTGGATATAGTTTACAGAGAAGCCGGACTGAAAGGCAAAACGAATGTACTGGCGCAGCTGGTCCGGATTGCGCAGGGAGAATATTACTTTTTCTGTGATGCTGATATTGCCGTCAATAGTAACTGGATAAAAAATATGCTCAGGCATTTCCACCCAGGCGTTGGTGTTGTAAACGGCATTACGGTTATGGAAAGCAAAGGCATTTATTCTGATTGTCAATCAATTGAGTGGATCCTGGCACTCAGCTCATTCAAACTGCTTTCGTTTTTCAATATCCCCGTTACCTCCATGGGCAATAACATGGCTGTATCTTCTGAGGCTTATCATGCAACTGGTGGTTATGAGCATATCGGATTTTCGGTCGTGGAAGATTATGCCTTGTTCAAGGCTATCCTTGGAAAAGGATATCGCTTTTACCAGACTTTCGAACCCGGTGTTATTGCCGGTTCGGTTCCGGTAGATAGTATAAAAAGTCAGCTGGCGCAACGCAAACGATGGATGCAGGGGGCCATGCAGATCCCGGCCTGGCTGATCTCCTTATTTATAGCCGGGACGCTCCTCCCCCTTATATGCCTGGCTTTTCTGCCGTTCTATACCCTGACATCAGCTTGTCTGCTTTTTGCTTCTTATGCTCTTATCACGATTTTCTCAGGAATGGGAATACTCTATCTCAATCAGTTCAGATTAATGAAGTCCCTGCCTTTCTTCTGGTTTTATCTATCCGCTATGAACCTGCTGAGCCTGATCAGTCATTTCAGGCCCGGAAAAATCGTCTGGAAAGATCGCGAATATTAAACCGTATTAATACTGATAATTGATCATCCAGGTGATGCCGAATTTATCTGTAAATGATCCGAAATAAGCACCCCAGAATGTATCCTGCAACTCCATGTCAACAACTCCGCTTTCAGAGAGTGCATGAAAAAGGTAATCAGTCTGTTCTTTACTATCTGTCATAATGGTCAGATGTACATTATTTCCCGCAATAAACGTATGCCCCAGAGACGCTAATACGTCATTTCCTAATAACAGGGGGCCATTGAGTACAGGCAGACAAATGTGCATTATTTTATGTTTATCTTCTGCCGAAAACTCCTCACACCCCGGTGTTTCTCCGAATCTTTGGAACTCTGTAAACTCTCCCCCGAATACCGATTTATAAAAATTAAATGCTTCCTCGGTATTGCCCGGAAAATTCAGATATGGATTAAGCGTTGCCATAGAATAAATAGTTTATGTAACTGATAAAAATTGTTCTGTCCGATTCAGCATAATGAAGTCCATACCTGATCGGGTAATTCCTCGCAATTGTATCCGTAAAATATGACCGATTTTATAATCTGTTCTGACAAGATGTTTTTCCCTTCTACCCTGAGAATCTTATCACAATCCTCCATATCCATATTCATAAGGTAATCCGGAAAATGTTGCTTCAGTTTCAGCAATAATATTTCGGACTCCTTATAATGCTCAAGATTGGTTCTGAACACTTCTACACTCATCAGTACTCAGTTGTTTTCCACCCTGTTTTTGAGTGTTGCCAGTGTCGCTTCCAGATCCTTACCAAGCACATCATCAAAGTTTACAAACAACAGCATGATATTCATCGGATAAGCAACATCACTCTGAAACTGAGAAATAACCTTTGTCTTATGATCCGTCACCGGTTCAGTAATGATGGTATTTTTTGCATTCCCTTCAAACGGTCTGATGAAATGTATCGAAATCTCTACTTTCTCATTATCCACCAATCCGGTAATTTCCTGTTCACCTTGTCCTGCTTCCTTATTCCCTTCCCAATCATATCTGAATCCGACGGTTCCGTCTGTCCCCTTAAACGTTTTTTTCATCTGAGGATCCCTCATCACCCATTTATTATAATGATCCTGATTTTTTAACTGCTTCACATATCCGAAAACAGAAGCAACTTCTTTATCAATCAAAATTTCCCGCTCTACCCTGTATTCCTTTCCGGCAAAAAGAGCAGTAATAAGTACTAAAACAACCATCACCAGTAATCCCAGCAATATCATCTTTAAGACCTTCATAATGAGTATATAATTAAGAGAACGTTTAGTTATACAAATATAAGAGTCCAAAACGGGGCTGATGGGTGGTTTTCCTGCCAATGAAAGGTGGTAAAAATGACAACTTCACTCAGCCCGTCCACTAAATTTTACAGCATCCGTCCTGCATATTAATTGAATTTCAATGAGTATAAGTCAGCATCCTTTAATCTGATGCGCAGTCGGACGGGCTTTCCTGTCATTGAAGAAACATCAGTGTTCCCCTTCCAGCTAACCACCCGCCTGATTTCATTACCAATCATTACGTCAGCTTCTTCCATAGAAAAACCTGCTGCAGGTTGCATCTGCTCATCCAGTATTTCTATTTTAACTTCTCCCGCAGCTGAAGTAGAATAGTTTATTTCCAGTTCTTTTCCTGTAAATGTAAAGGCTTTTGTTAAAATTTGCCCGCCTTTAAAACCGGCAGCTAAGGAAGCAAAACCATCAAGCCGTAACGAATATCGCTTCAGATGAGCTGTGGGCTGCGCATATTCTTCATTGACAAAAACTGACATCTCCGTATCACTGGTCTGCACGACATTCAGGGCAGGATAGTTGGACCGTGATACCCAGTTCTCCAGTCCTATTCCCGGCCGGATGAAAGATTCCATGAAAGTCCTGTCATATTGATTTCCTCCACGGCTTGACATCAGTACCACATCAGAACAATCTTTGAAATAACCGGGATTAACATTTAACCTTTCCGCCATTTCAGCAGACAACACCTGGCGATCCGGCATAAAGCGCGCACCTATCGCAAGGTAAATATGAGGGGCTCTGAAATAAGGACTTGTCTGTTGTGTATAAAGATGTTCCAGTGGTGTGTCTCCGAATGTCATGGCTTCAGGCGCAGTCCAGTCAAGGAAATTTTTGGAGGTCGTCCGGCTTACCGAACGGAAACCATTATATCCGTTTCCTGTCCAGGTCCGGAAGTAACATACATACTGTCGTTCGCTTTCAGACCAGAAAGCCACATTCTGCGAGTCAAACAAACCTTCAGTGAACACGCCTTTCTCCTGCATTTTACTCCAGTGAATACCATCAGCAGACGCATAAGCGACCAGGCCGCTTTCTTTCGTTCCTCCAATAGCTTTGTAACGATGCTCCGGTTTTGTTTCAGGATTCAGATCTATAAACGGGCTGAAATTATGCGTTACAGGGGCAGCATTGAAAAGAACTACATTGTTTTTCCGGGTTCCGCTTATTTCATAAATACCCAGATCAGGCTTTTTCCAGTGAATCCCGTCTTCTGATTCAGCATAACAGGTCACTTCGGATTCATTCCCGTCTTTCCCGGCTTCCCTTACTCCCCGGTAATAGGCTCTGTAAATAGTCCCGTCTTTTATAATGGTACAATAAGCACTGAAATTTCCTTCCCAGGTCCTGTCAAATTTTAACACTTCGCCCTCATTGTGAGGATGATGCAGTACCTGACGCACATTGCTCAGCTTCTCAATCAGATGCTGATCAACAAAAATCTCTCTTTGATCACCTATTTCAATAACCTGAGCACCTGTGTACCCTGCAAACAGGAAAAAAATATTCACTAAACATATCCTGTAAAATATTCCGGCAGTTTTCATCTCTGATTTAATTTCAAAATTATTAATTGATAAAGGCCCAGCTTATAAGGTTTCACCAGGTTAAAGGTGACTGGTTTTCTTATTTACCATAAAAACGCTGAATAAAAGAATTTTTCGTACTAGCATTTTGTAGTAAGAGAGGGTACATTTGTAATAATAAAATAAATAGCGAATATTAGGCCTTCATAAGCCGTAACTATATCTTATGAATTCAGTAAGAATGATCAGAGTTATTTTCAGAAACCCTCTAGTTATCACGATATTACTGCTTTTCGGTTATCAGGGTATTGCCCCTACCTATGGCCAGAAGGAGGTTTTATACGAACAATATCAGCAAAGTCCTGTTTTTATAAATCCGGCTTTTACAGGCATAAGAGAGGATTTTAATATGACATTACAACTCCGGCGACGGTGGTTTACCTACCAGAATTCACCCGTTTCACAAACTTTCAGTGCTGACGGAACCATCGCCGACGGGAAAATCGGCCTGGGGGTACAGGCTTTGAATGATAACATGAGCCCGTTTCAGACCACCGGTGTCTACGGATCGGGATCATGGATTCTGAATCCGTCGGGAGAAATAAAAATTTCATTCGGTATTCAGGGTGGTATTAATATTTTACCCGTCTATGATTCGGGGTTTAACCGGTCAAATAACAAAGCACTTGCCAGTGCAGGTGCAGGTGTCTGGATTCAGAACGATCAGTTTTACGGAGGAATTTCACTTCCGGAAATACTGAATCATAGTTATGGCACCAGCTCAATAGCCAATACCATTTATAATCGTCCGTTATATTTAATGGGAGGAGCCAACTTTAAACCGGATGAAAAATGGTTAATTATACCTAACTTGTTATTCGCCCGTGAAAACAATCAGAAATTACGTTTTGATATCGGAACCCGTTTATGGTATGATGAACGCGCAGGTATTGGTGTCACCTACCGTACCGGCCCTGTCAACTACGTGGCTGTATCAGGAGAACTGCAGGTTTCTAAAAATATACGCTTGGGCTATGTTTATAATTCAAAGCCGGTTGAAACCCGGCAGTTTTCACAGACAAACCCTGTACTTTCCATCCATGAAATATTGCTGAAGTTTGTACCAAGTCCGTCAGGATTTCATAAAAATTAATTAAATAGCAACCTACACCATAAATAACATGTGCAGAAAACCGAAAAAGAATTTTATTTTATATCTTGTTTAAACAACATCTTGTAACTTTGTATTTTCATTAGAAAAATCACTATTCGTGATGGACAAATATTCATATATCGCTAATTCAGAAGTAAACTACATCGAGGAATTGTACAATTCCTACAAAAAAGACCATCAGTCAGTTGACGAAAGCTGGCAGAAGTTTTTTGAAGGATTTGAGTTCTATCAGTCCTATTCATCATCCAACGGTCAGGCGAAAGCTGCCAGTGCGTCAGGTGTCCCGACGGACAGGGCGCTTATCAGCAAAGAGATGGAAGTGGTACACCTTATCAGAGGATACCGCTCCAGAGGTCACCTGATTGCCAAAACCAACCCTATCCGTGCCAGGCTGGATTACCGGCCCAACCTGGACCTGAAAGATTTCAAACTTGAAGAAAGTGACCTGGACACGGTTTTTCAGGCTGCTGACGAAGTTTTCGGAAAACCTACTACCCTCAGAGAAATCATTGATGCCCTTCAGAAAGTATATGCAGGCGCCATTGGATTCGAGTACCTTTATATCAGGGACAGGGAACAAAAAAACTGGCTGAGAAATAAAATTGAAAAGGAATACCTCAATTACGCATACAGCATTGAAGAGAAAAAAAGGATTCTGTCCAAACTGAATGAAGCGGTCGCTTTTGAAAATTTTCTCCATACCAAATATCTCGGACAAAAGCGTTTTTCGCTGGAAGGTGGCGAAGCAACCATACCGGCCCTCGATGCGCTGATTAATAAAGCCGGGGATCTGGGTGTGGAAGAGGTCATGATCGGAATGGCACACAGAGGTCGTCTGAATGTACTGGCTAACATCATGCAGAAGACCTATGAGCAGATTTTCAATGAATTTGAAGGTAACATGCCGGATCAGGTATGGGGTGACGGTGACGTAAAATACCACATGGGTTTTGCCAGCCAGATTGTCACGCCTTCCGGTAAAAACATACATCTGAAACTGACTCCGAACCCTTCTCACCTTGAAGCCGTTAACCCGGTGGTGGAAGGCTCAATTAGGGCACGTGCCGACTCGATGTATAATGACGACTTTAACAAAGTGCTGCCCGTTCTGATTCACGGTGATGCTGCCGTGGCCGGACAGGGAATCGTCTATGAAGTAACGCAGATGGCGAGCCTGGCAGGCTATTTCACAGGTGGAACCATTCATTTTGTGATCAATAATCAGGTTGGTTTTACAACTGACTTCCAGGATGGACGTTCGACGATCTATTGTTCTGATATCGCCAAGATTATTGACGCACCTGTCTTCCATGTCAATGGAGACGATGCTGAAGCAGTGGTTTACACTATGCGCCTTGCCATGGAGTATCGTCAGAAATTCAAAAAAGATGTATTTATAGACATGGTTTGTTACCGTCGCCACGGTCATAACGAAGCTGATGAACCTAAGTTCACGCAACCTGTCCTTTACAGCAAAATAGAAAAGCACCCTAACCCAAGAGAGGTTTATCTGCAACAGCTCATTGCACGCGGTGATGTTGATAAGGATCTTGCTAATAGTATGGAAAAGGAGTTCAAGGCACTTTTACAGCAACGCCTTGATATGGTAAAACAGAAAGTACTTCCTTACACATTACCCAAACTGGAACAGCAGTGGAGCAACCTCCGCCCGCCGGTTTCAGAAGATTTTGACCAGTCGCCGGAAACAGGTGTGAACCTGCCCACGCTGCAAAAAATAGGCAAAGCAATTTCCAATGTCCCTGCAGGATTCAAAACCCTCAAGCAGATCGACAAATTGCTGAAAGACCGTCAGTCCATGATCTTCGATAAGAAAGAAGTAAACTGGGCAACTGCCGAGTTGCTGGCTTACGGTTCTATTCTGACAGACGGCCAAATGGTCAGGATAAGTGGTCAGGATGTAGAAAGAGGTACATTCTCACACAGGCACGCCATTCTGAACGATGCCGAAACCAATGAAGCATACAGCAATCTTGCGCATATTCAGGATAAGCAGGGTCGTTTCATGATTTATAACTCGTTGCTTTCCGAATATGGTGTATTAGGATTTGAATTTGGTTATGCCATGGCCAACCCGCAGGCGCTGGTGGTATGGGAAGCTCAATTCGGAGATTTTGCCAATGGTGCCCAGGTGATGATCGATCAGTTTATCTCATCAGCTGAAACCAAATGGAACCGCTGGAATGGCCTGGTAATGTTATTACCTCACGGCTACGAAGGTCAGGGACCTGAGCACTCCAATGCCAGGCCGGAACGTTACCTGCAGCTATGTGCAGATAATAATATGATTGTGGCCAACGTAACTACGCCAGCCAACTTCTTCCACCTGCTGAGAAGGCAGCTGGCTTTCCCGTTCAGGAAACCACTGGTGGTGATGTCTCCGAAATCCATGCTGAGACATCCGCTTTGTGTTTCTCCTCTTGAAAACCTGGTAGAAGGAAAATTCCAGGAAACGTTGCCGGATACTTATGCCAATCCTAAAAAAGTGAAGCGCATCCTGTTATGTACCGGTAAAATTTACTACGAACTGCTTGAAAAACAGCAGGCAGATAAACGTGAAGACGTAGCGATTATCCGGGTTGAGCAGCTGCATCCGCTTCCACAGAAGCAACTCGACAGCCTCATTGCTCAGTATACTAAAAATGCCAAAATATTCTGGGTACAGGAAGAGCCATTCAACATGGGCGGCTGGACCTATATGCTCAGAATGTTTACCTCTCAGAAGATGGAAGTGATTGCCCGCCGGTCAAGCGCCTCACCATCCACGGGTTTTTCTAAAATTCATACAAAAGAGCAGGCCGAAATCATTCGTCGTGCTTTTGAAGAATAATATTGAATAAAACCAAACAACTGTACAGTTGTTTGCTGAAGGTTCCGTATTGAATGGAAGGGATCTGAAAGCAAACGCTGATAAATAACTTTAAAAATTAACTGATATACCAGATATTATGGCTGAATTGGAAGTTAAAGTACCGCCTGTAGGCGAATCCATCACTGAAGTAACAATTGGCAACTGGGTTAAAAATGACGGCGATGAGGTAAAAATGGATGAAGTCATCTGTGGCCTCGATTCTGATAAAGCTACGTTTGAGCTCACTGCAGAAGCAGACGGTATTTTACGCATTAAGGCTCAGGAAGGGGATACCCTGGCTATTGGCGATGTGATCGCTGTGATTGAACTGAACGCAGCTGCTCCCAAAGCTGAAAGCCCTGTACCGGCAACAGC
>JBEBXQ010000050.1:0-29407 GCA_040391535.1 Telluribacter sp.
CAATATTCTTTTTTGAAGAAATATTGCCCAATCTGTCAATGTTGAGTTTGATACAGACTTCTTTAATCATTGTTGGTTTCTCATTTTTGTCATAGTCACAATAGCCGTCATTAAAATCCTGAAGTCGCTCACTTTTGCTATTTGTACCATTTTCATTTTTAACAATTTCAAAAGCGTTTGATTGTGGAATAAAATGACCTTCAGATCCAGTACAGCTAATAAATTTATAAATTCGCTTTACTCGTATGTTTTCAATTTGATTGATTTTTTTTTGCAAAGTATGTTCTCTTTCTTCCTCCATTGGTACATAAACCAAATCGTTTGGTGAAAGGTGAAATAATAACCTGTCGCCTTGTTTATTTTCAAGCGGCACTGCTCCAAATCCCTGCTTCTGCCTTTCTATTACTTCGTTTAACGGAACAGAATTGTAGCTGCGTTTACCGTTTTTATCTTCATAAACCGCAAAGAAAAGATTGGTGCCCTTGGCTGCTTCTACATATTTGTCTTTTTTGTTGCCGGTTTGCCCAACTTGAAATTTGCTCCCTAATTCAAAAACTCTTACTTTATTGATGGGCTGATGCGACTTTCCATCATTATACTTGGCGATGTTCTTATTCATATCCTCAATGCCTTCGGGTGAGAATGCAAGTTCCGGACTTCCTTTTTCTGCCAGATAGTTTTTTAAAATCTTTTGAATACCTGTATCAGTAATGCTTCCAATAGTTTTTAAGTCAAATGATGTATCCAGACTTTTTCGAGTAGCCGTAAGGATTTTTCCCTTCGGAACTTTTACCCAAGGCAAGTCCACTTTTCCCGAAACGGTTTCTTTGTGCATCGGTTTTCGGATAGCCCAGTTTGTACCTTCTTGCTTTTTCTCTACTTTTTTACCGTTCTCTATTTTTTGATAATTATTGGTGGCTTTGTTGATGACGCGCAGGTTTTGCTTAAAGCTTACCACAATATTTTCCAAGGCTCCCCTTGTATCCTGGGTAAAGGTTTCCCATGGTTTTTTAAACTCCGTGAATTTGTCTCTTACCCTCCCTTCATTATCCGTCCATTTTTCGGTGTGGCGAAGTTTATGCTGCAAATCATATCGCTTTAAATCTGATCGTGCCGACTGATTGTTGAGCAAATTAACGTGGTCTCTCGTAGCGCAGGCTATAACCAATGCGTCCATTGCGTGATGGCGATGGTCAATACGTTTTTTTGAGAACCCTTTGGACAATTCAATCGGAACGGTTGGTAAAAATTTCTGATGATTTTCATTCCATGCTGTAAAACTTTGTGAGTTGGTCAGGGTGTTCATCCGTTCAAATCTTGGCAAAACCAGTTCGTTCCAAACATCGTTCAATCCCCAATCCTGTTTCAAGGTTGTGGTGATTTTTCCGTTGCCGGGAATGATGTTTTTGGAGTTTACACCTTCGTCCGTTCCGTCTTCGGCTCTTACAATATTGGAAAGTATGCCCGAAATATATTTACTGATGTATCGGGTGTCGTTCATCTGCCGCTCTATCATCTTTTCGGGAACTTCTTCCAGCAACAGTTTGGCACGTTTGCCCCGGTTTTTGGCGTAATGATTTTTTACAAATTCTTCATAAGCATCCTGCTTGTAAACTGTTACGGTTTTGCCCATTCCACACTCCACAATCGTACCGCCAAACTGCTTGATAAAGCCAAGTCCGATGTAATTATCTTTCAATTTATTTACTGCGGCTTCGCAAATAACTTTGTTGCTGAAACTATCATCGAAATAGCGGCTTTGTGGTATGATGTGTTCAATTTCATATTCGGGCGTAAACAATTTATTAAGCGGAATAACCGCACCGGTATAAGGCGAGCGGTATTTCTGTTCCAGCCAAAGTTTGTAACGCTTTAAATCGGATGATGATGGTTGCGCTGTTTTGCTGATTTTCAAAATATCGTCTTCAATCTCGATATCGGAATTAAGTACACCATCTTCGTAAATCTTCAAAATCTCCTGCTGCATCGGCGAAAACGGACGAACATTCTCCACGTTATTGTCGTTCATCATTTCAGCCAGCAGGGCTTTGATACGCAGATTGGTGTTTTCTTTTTCCGTTACTGCCTGGGTAATCTTTTTACGGTCATCGGCGGTATTTTTCATTTCCCTGCCCAGTTCTATATGAATTTCAGAAAAGAAATCCTTTGCACCGTTTCCGTACTGCTGCCAAATGTCTTTTACCACACGAAGTGTTTCGGTAACCACCTGTTCCACTATCGGGTTGCGGAGCGAATGTTGTTTGAACTCTTTTAAAAATTCTGCCAAATCATCTGCACTACTCCATTTTCCTGCTATTGCTGCTTCGGAATGTCTGCCGTAAACGATGTATTGCGCCAGCCACAATTGCAAGCCCTGAAAATGATTTTCGGAAGTAAGGTTGATTGCCTTTTTCCTTACTTTGTCTTTGATATTTTCATCATATTCGCCATTGATGATTTTTGAAATCCGGTCTTTTAATTTTTCCTCCACATTCCCCCAATTCCAATATTTCCCCAACCGCATCAAAGGCAATAATTTCTTAATCGCTTTTTCTGAAAACGAACCGTACTCACTTTTGAATGGCGGAAACTTTTTAAACGCATCAAAGAAAGAACTTTTATCCAGATTGTTTTTCTGAGCGAAAGATTTCAGAGCTTTTTCGTATTCGGTTTTATCGTTTACCGAATAGATAATGTGCCACAGCTGCTGTTCTGTTTCTCTTGTTAAAAAGCCGGCTGGAATGTTTTCTGCTTTTTCCAACCTGCCCGAAATCGTTGTTTTAGTTTCATTGCCCGGATACTTTTTATCTTCTACATAATTCCATCGGTATTTTTCAATTTCGGCGTTCAGTGCTTTCCCTTTGAATCCTTTTTGTTCCAACAAAAATCTGAGCAGTGCTTTTTGTTCTACTTCTTTTCTGTTATCTAAAAATTCAAACAGTTTTTCAAAGTCTTCTGTTGAGTTTAGAAATTCAGAAGTAACATTGGCATCATCGTCTTTCCTGTGAATGTTCAGGTTATACATCCATTGCCAGATGCGGAACTCCTGATAGTACGGATTGGATTTTGGAATAGCTTTCAGGTATTCGGTATGTTCCAGCCCGTCTTTGCCTTTATATTTTCTGAACTCCAATGCACAGTTTGAAATAGAAGATTTTTGGCTTCGTAAAGGACGTTGGTAAAACAGAATATCTTCCATCAGCAAATGCACAAAATCTTTTTTGCTTAGCGTTAATTGATGGGCTTCATTGTTTATATATAGTTCTCGAATACAATCGTTGTACAAATCTTCGCTTTGCAGTTCTGAATGAAACTCCTTTTGCTTTTCCAAAATCTGTTTCAGTTCTTCTTTATAGAATTTCCGTTCAATGGTACGGACTAATTTTCCGTTGATTTTTTGTTTTGGATTTTGCAGAAGTGTGTCGTAGATGTAGGTGCCGACGGTTTTATCTGATTGGTCAATTTCCTGTTCGGTTTTCTTTTTTACCAAAGTCCAGTCAGTTTCGGCAGGTGCACGGAAGCTTCTTTTTTCATTTCCTTCTTTATCAGTTTTCACGCTTCCGTCATCATTTAAATCAGTCGTAACGATAAAATCTCTCGTCTTGTCTTTCCAGTCGAACAATGGCGTTTTGCTTGAACGTCTGTAAATCCACCCATTTTCAAGAACTAAAGAATACCAAATATCCGTTTTCCCTTTCTGCGGTTCATCTGCCCAAACATCTACAATTTTCAAAGAATAAAACTCTACTAATTTATTCGGATTTTCTTCTTCCTCTTCGCCACGCAATTGATAATAACCCCGTTTCTGATTAAAGTTTAGCAGTATCCACGACAATTCTTCCCTTTCAATTTTTTGTGTTAAAGCTTTCTTACGCAAATAATAAATTGTCCAATCATAAGGAACTTTCAGCTCTTGTTCGCTTGCTTTAAAATCGGCAAGCATCTCGCTGAAAGAGTTTTGGAAAAGAAATGAAAACTTTCCATCATCACTTTTCTTCCAAGGTAATCTGGGTTCGGTTTCGACTTTAAATTTTCCGAAACGTCTTTCAAAATCAATTTCCGATGCGTAATGTTCGGGTAAAAATCCCATTACATTCAACACCCTGTGTAGCCGTTCTCTACGAAGTAAATACCTTTCACGAAGCCTGCGAACACTTCTATATCCGGTACGTTCCGCCGTTTGCGATACGGAATTCCCTTTTCCAAACTCGCCCAGTATATCCTGTCCCATCGGAATAATCCGACTGCCCATACCTAAAATCTTTCCGTATTTATTTTCAAAGTCTTGCTGAACCAGCGCCCAGCCGATGGAATTAGTTCCCAGATCTAGCCCTAATATTCTTTTCATGAAAATTCAGTCAATTATTCTGTTGGTCAATATAAGTATAAAAAAAGATAAAATTTTAATGTTTTTTCGAATTTGCGTATATACTTTTATTATCTTTGTTTCTGAAAGCAAATCACAATAAGGATTATTCCGTTGTGAAAACATTTGGGTTGCTCCTTGTCCATAATCAGGGGGCATTTTTTATTTTTGAATTCCTTAAAAACCAGAAAGGTACCCGGCGAAATCTTTTCCAAGGGGTATTTGAAAGGCTGCACGTGTTATTTTTACCTTGTGAAAATCGGAGGTCTGTTTTCCATAAACTGCGTTTAATAGTATGATATAGTTAACAAAAAGTTTTGCATACAAATGAACGTAATGGCTGATACGTAAAGGGTTTGTTTCTTTGAATGGCCAATCGTAAACACTTCACAGGATCTCTTTCTACACTTAATTGTTGGTGGTTTATGTGGGTATAGAATTAATATTCCCTGCTATTGTATTTCAAAATGAGGAGTAATTCCGGTTTGCAAACTCCCCGCTATACCAGCATCGGTTTGGACTTAATGGCCATAAGCTACATTTTCAGATAATCCGGCACTATCGTTTTATTTGTCTTTTCTATCAATCATATAGCAGGGATCAGTTGGCAATGCATAGAAAGATACATAACTTGGTAGTTCAATATTTCTAAACTTTTAATTCATAAAATAATGAAGCCCGGGTTATCATTCAGTTATTTGATTTTATTTTTAGCATCGTGTTTTATCATAAGCTGTAATTCAGAGGAAAAGAGCTCTGAAAGCGAAGGAACGGTAAAGTTGTTTAACGGGGAAAATTTTGATGGCTGGTACAAATACCTGAAAAGTACCGGAAAGAATAACGACCCGAAGAATGTCTTTACAGTCGCCAATGGTGAAATATTTATTTCAGGAGAAGATTATGGTTGTATCACCACCAATGAAGAATATGAAAACTACCGTCTGGTGGTTGATTTCAAATGGGGTGAAAAAACCTACGAACCAAGGGTGGACAGAGCGCGGGATAACGGCGTATTGATTCATTCTCAGGGAGAAGACGGTGCTTTCAGCGAGTCCTGGATGTATTCCATTGAGTGTCAGATTATAGAAGGGGGAACCGGAGATTTTCTGGTTGTGGGTGACGGTAGCGATGCGTTTGCACTTACGGCATTGGTAGCGGATCCTGAAAAACAGGGGGCAAAACTTTATCAGTCCGGGGGGCGCCCTGCTACCATTAATGGTGGACGTATAGACTGGTTCGCCCGTTCAGCTGTATGGAAAGATACGGTTGACTTCCGGGGTAAGCACGATATTGAAAAACCTGTGGGTGAATGGAACACCATGGAAGTAGTGGCGTTTAAGGATAAAGTGGATATTTATCTGAATGGCCAGCTGGTCAATCAGGCTTATGATGTCAGACCATCGAAAGGACGTATTCAGATTCAGTCGGAAGGTGCGGAAATGTATGTAAGAAAAGTCGAGTTAACACCTATCACGGAATATAATCCGGAATATGTCAGTAAGCCGGAAGTTGTAAAATCGGCACCCGGCGGTCAATTATTACTTCCTGCACAAGCAGGAGAAGGTATTGGCCCCAAAATAAAGTACATGCCCGAATGGGCGGCATTCGGATGGTTTACGGAGGCTGATTACGTAAAATGGGATGCAGAAGTTACTCAGGGTGGTAGCTATGATGTGATTATGGAATGGTCTGTTTCTGATGGTTCTGCCGGCAATCCTTATGTTCTTGAAGCCAATGGTAAAGAGGTATTAAAGGGTAAAGTAGGCAAGTCAGGTGGTTGGGAGGATTTTAAGCAGGAGAAAATCGGTACGGTAACTCTGGAAGCCGGGAAACAGGTGATTGCCTTTAAGCCTGATCCTTCTCTTAAAGATGCAGGTATGATGGATCTGAGAAAACTGGAGTTTGTTCCGGTAAAATAAGCAGACCTTCAAAAAATACCCGCTAAACCATCAGCGGGTATTTTTGAAATTACAATCAGTTTCAGGGCCTTCCGCCCGGCCCTGTGCTTCCTCCGGCCTGGGTTACCAGGTTTGTGGTTGTAAAGGACGACGAAGAGCGGGTTCCGTTGCTGTAGGTGCCGGAAGTATAGAGCCCGGAGAAGCTTTCGCCTGAAAGTACCTCTCCGCCAGAATAAACGTAATAGGTCTTGTTCCGGGTCAGTTTAGGGCTGGAAAACAGTAAAGTAGTGAAGCTGACCGGAGCACTGAACGTAAGAGCCTCCTCCTGATCTTCAGAGATAACAGAGATCAGTACGCTGGCGTCTGCTCCTCCGAGAATAACCGATGGCTGGGTACTTGCATTTGCAGTGGGTACACTGGTACTCCCTCCCAGACCTACGACAATCCCGCCTGTAATTTTAAAAGTACTCTGGTCACAGTCAATCCCGGCTTCCGGACTGCGGGCACCTATTGCCAACACTTTTCCGCCGGTTATCGTGAGAGGGCCGTTACTGTCGATACCATCATTGCCGGTGCTGTGAGCATAAATGCTGCCTCCGTTAATATAAATAAATGTACCGGCATTGATAGCGTCATCGGTGGCATTAATCCGGATTTCCCCATCGTTGATCGTCAGCACGCTTTTACTTTCAATGCCTTCATCTTTAGTGTTAATCACAATGGTACCGCCGTTAATGGTCAGATAGGGGTCGATGGTGTTATCGGTGTCATAGGAAGCTGTAATGGCTTTCCCGGTGGAGTTGATAAGGATGTTGCCGTCATTAATAATGATAAATCCTTTTTCGCACTGGATGCCATCATCTTCAGACTGGATCTGTAATGATCCGTTATCAATAATGACAGCATCATTGGCATGCAGGCCGTCTTTCTTTGCTCCTGTTACTTCAATGGTACCGCTGAGCAGCCTGATGTATTGATCCGAAACAATGGCATGACCGTACAGACTTTCGAGCGACAGCTTTCCTGATCCGCTGATGATCAGCTGTCCTTCTGCAAACAGTGTGCCTTTACTGTCTTCCGTTTCATTAGTCTGGTAGGTTTGTCCGTCTTTCAGGCTGTTTTCTGAATTTTCAGCTAACTGAATAAATGCCCGTTTTTTGGATTGTATGTTGATAGCCGGGCCAACCGGATTGGTGATATGGACACCATTCAGAGTCAGCTTGAATTTTTTATCACTGTAGATTTTTAATGAACTGTTTGCAGAAGTACCTGAAATCTCATATTCAACACCTGAAACGGTGGAGTTAATAACTACGTTTCCGTCAGTATCCGTAATATCAACTCCCGCGTTTTCAAGCGGATTGGAGATCTGTATGGTGCTGCCAAACACGATCGGAATTTTGGTATCAAATGATGAGTTTTCCGGAAGATCGTCGGGATCGGCACCTGTATCTGTATTGCCCTCGTACTGGTCAGATACGGTATTTACTGCGTTAATGACGATGTTATTTAAAGTGTCGGGCAGCACTTCTTCTTTCTTATCGCAGGAAAACAGTGTCGCTGAAATTATACCGGCGGATAACAGCATTGCTTTCGCTTTTACGTGTGATTGTTTCATCGGTTTTACGTACAAATATTTTAAAACTGGTTTTCATGTATTAGCTGTTACGCACAAAATGCCTTTTGTGATACATGCCTGCAAAAAAGAGTCGTTACCCGCGGTGTTGCCCGGTTGTAAGATGCGCTGCTTTTTATTGAGTATCCATATAATAACCGTTTGCCGGATCGCACGTTGCGTGAAGTATCCTGTTCTCCAATACCCCTTTTGAGGTGAGTATGTTTCAATGTTCAAGCCCTTTAGTGCAATAATGCTGATCTTTCCGTAGCGTGTTTCCGGTAAACCGGATGCCTTTCCCAGAAGCAGTTTGAAGGTAAACGCGCTGTCTCATTTTAACAGAAGCTTTATAACAGATGAGTGAAAATGCTAACCTGAACCAGTCCATGCGCCGATCCATTATCAGTGGCTCGCTGGCTAATCTTATTGTCTGGTATGACTGGTATATTTATTCGGCTTTTGCGATTTACTTTTCCTCATCCTTTTTCCCGAATGGCAGTCAGACCGTTCAGCTGTTACAGACGGCCGGTGTGTTTGCACTTGGTTTTCTGATGCGCCCTGTGGGAGGATGGCTGCTCGGATCATTCGCAGACCGGTACGGACGGAGGAAGTCGATGCTGCTGTCCGTATTTCTGATGTCTTTCGGCTCTGTGCTGATCGCTGTTATTCCCACGTATAATACCATTGGTGTGTATGCACCGCTTTTACTGCTTTTTGCAAGGCTCATTCAGGGATTAAGTATTGGCGGAGGAACCGGCATATCAACAGCTTATTTAACCGAAATGTCTCCACCGCACAGAAGAGGTTTTTTTGCCAGTTTTCAATATGTAACCCTGGTGAGTGGACAGATTATATCCCTGGGATTATTAATTATACTACAGAAATTCGTATTAAGTGATGCTCAATTACACGAATGGGGGTGGCGTATCCCTTTTTTGATCGGCGCGGTTCTTACCATTGCCATATTTTATCTCCAGAACAATCTTAATGAAACCAAAGCTTATGAAGCCGTAAAGAAAAAAATCCCTGACGGCAGAAGCATCTGGTCGCAGCTGATCCGTCATCCCAAGGCGATTATGATGGTTGTGGGACTGACGATGGGCGGAACACTGGCTTTTTATACGGCGATTATTTACATGCAGAAATACCTGGTGAATACTGCAGGTATTTCCAAGCAGGACGCGACGCTTATTACATTCGTGAGTTTGCTGGTATTTGCATTGGCGCAACCGGTGTTCGGTGCGCTTTCCGACAGAATAGGCCGGAAACCATTACTCATTACCTTTGGTGTGTTAGGAGTTTGTACAACGGTCCCTTTAATGACAGCTATCGGTGAAGCGGGTTCCAATGCTCAAATACTGGGCCTGCTCCTGATCTATATGCTGATTCTCAGTACTTATTCCAGTATCAGTGTGGTGGTGAAGGCAGAGCTGTTTCCGGCAGAAGTCCGGGTTGTGGGCATCGGCCTGCCACATGCCATTACAGTGGCCGTCTTTGGCGGGTCGGCAGAGTATGTCGCGCTTTGGCTGAAAAATGCCGGTCATGAAAAGTGGTTTTACTGGTACATTACCATTGCGATCTTCATTTCTCTGATGATGTTTCTTCTGATGAAAGATACCAGAACGCATAACCAGATGGGAGAGGAGCCGCACGGCTGATGGAACAGGGTTCAGACCGCGTTATCATTTTTTGGGAGTTGCTTGCCGTGACTTATTTTTCAGGAAGCGGGATATAGCCTGTCTCGCCGGGTACCTCAGGAAACTGCTGTGCTTTCCATCGTTGTTTTGCTTCCTCCAGTTTTTCTTTGTCGGAGGATACAAAATTCCAGTAGATAAAGCGCTCTTCATCAAATGGTTTTCCACCAAAAATATAAATAACAGATTGCGGACCGATATTGAAATGGCAAAGCGTGCTGTCCTTTGCTACCAGGATCTGCCGGGGTTCAAATACATTGCCTTCGCTTTCAATATGTCCGTCAAGAATATACAATCCTGATTCTCCGTACAGTTCACTACCCAGGTTTACAGGAAGTGTTTTTGCTCCCGGATTTTTGATTTCGATGAAAAACAGAGGACTATACACGGGTACGCCCGCTTTTCTGCCCAAGGCTTCTCCGGCGATCAGTTTATACTGCAACCCGTTTTCCTCCCATTCGGGAAGTTCTTCCGCACCAATATGGAAAAACTCAGGCTCCATCTCTTCGAGTTCTTTAGGCAGAGCCACCCATATCTGAAAACCGTGCAGGTTTTTGTCACTGTGGCGAAGATAATCCGGAGTTCTTTCAGAGTGTGTCACACCTTTGCCGGCCGTCATCCAGTTCACAGCGCCGGGTCTGATTTCAATATCACTTCCTATGCTGTCTTTATGGATAACAGCGCCTTCCAACAGGTAAGTAAGTGTAGAAAGGCCTATATGCGGGTGGGGGCCTATATCCAGATTCTCATTGTCTTTGAGGGCAGCAGGCCCCATGTGATCCAGAAATATAAACGGACCTACCATTCGTTTTTTTCGGAATGGCAGGAGTCGGCCAACCAGGAAATTCCCGATATCTGCCGAACGTTCTTCTATAATGAGCCCTATGTTTGACATGTCGCTGTGGTTTTGAAACAGGAAGCATAGCAATGATACAAAAAATATGGGGAAAGATCTCTTTTGCTTTGGAAAAGTGGGGATGTGGCCGGAAATGATGGAGATATTAATTTTGTATTAATAAATAATGTATAATTGAATTTATTGGTGATTATGTGTTTTCTCTTTCATGTTCATAAATTAAATAGTTTTTTCAATATTATTTAAATAGTTATATTATTGTATGTAATATTTATTAGAAAAGTATAAAAATGTGGAATTTTTGGAAATTTTATTATGTTATTGAATGGATTAACAAATTGAATTATTTTACCATATTATGCAGTTTTCATTAGCAGCTCCGTCGCAGTCACCAAAATTTGCCAGATTAGCAGTGGCCGCTTTCTTTTTTGTTCAGGGGCTGAGTTTTGCTTCCTGGGCCAGCCGTATTCCGGATATCAAAGCCAGATTGGGTTTATCCGAAGGAGAATTAGGATCGGTTTTATTTGCTCTGCCCGTTGGGTTAATGCTTAGTCTGCCGGTTTCAGGCTGGCTGGTTTCCAAATACGGAAGCCGTAAAATGGTGGTGATAGGAGCGCTTATGTATGCTTTTACTCTCATCTTTATAGGATTGTCGTCCTCGGTAATGCAACTGGTTGCTTCCCTTTTTGTTTTTGGGATATGGGGTAATCTTACCAATATTGCCGTTAATACGCAGGCCGTAGGCGTGGAGGCAATGTATGAACGCTCGGTGATGGCTTCTTTCCACGGGTTATGGAGTATGGCCGGTTTTCTGGGTGCAATGGTGGGAGCGTTCCTGATTACAGAACAGGTTTCACCCTATACCCACTTTACCTTTATAGCACTTACGGTTTGTCTTATCGTTTTTCTGGCCTATAAAAATACGGTACAGGTAGAAACAAAATCCAATGAAAATCAACCCGTCTTTGTAAAACCCGACCGCGAATTGCTTTTGTTGGGCCTTATCGGTTTTTGTGCCATGGTTTGTGAAGGTGCTATGTTCGACTGGAGTGGTGTATATTTTCAGAAAGCGGTGCAGGTTCCGGCAACGAAGGCCGCTATTGGTTACGTGGCATTTATGGCTACCATGACAGGTGGACGCTTCACGGCTGACTGGCTGGTCAATAAAACTGGGAAAAAGAAAATGCTCCAGGCCAGCGGAATTATCATTGGAACCGGATTACTGATTTCAGTACTGTTTCCTTATCTCATACCTGCCACCTTAGGGTTTTTACTGGTGGGTTTCGGTGTTTCATTTATTGTGCCGCTTGTGTATAGTTCGGCCGGTAAATCTACTACTATGGGACCGGGTATGGCACTGGCTGCGGTTTCATCCATTAGCTTTCTCGGGTTTCTCATCGGCCCTCCGCTGATAGGCCATCTGGCCGAAATAGCAAGCATACGCTGGGCTTTTGCCGTAGTGGCTGTTCTGGGTTCCTGTACAACCTTACTTGTAACACGGGCAAAGCTGATCCGATAGATATTCCGGAAATTCAGCAGCTGATATATAAAAAGCTGCCTGCATTATTCTTCATGGATAGGCAGGCGGCTTTTAATGTTTACAGGGATTAGGTACGTTTCTTTGGCAGAAGAGTGGTAATTCTTTATTTTTAGCCTTGATTCAATATCATTTACATTCAATACTGTTTTCATGAATAGAAAAATACTGTTGTCTTTCCTGGCCGGCATCGGGTTCTTGTCCCAGGGCTTCGCGCAGGAGACTTTTCCCAGAAATGGTGCCTATGATGAACGGGCAGAGCGATATGCTTTTACCAACGCCACCATAGTAGTAGATGCCCGAACCAGGATTGAAAAAGGGACATTGCTGATCGAAAAAGGGATAATCAGGGAAGTCGGTGCTCAGGTAAAAATTCCGTCAGGTACGGTAGTCAGTGATCTGAAAGGGAAATATATTTATCCTTCTCTGATCGATCTGGATTCGGATTACGGGTTGCCTGAAGCCGGCCATTCGCAAAGACCTGCGGGCCGTCCTGCTCCACAACTGGAGTCGAATAAAAAGGGGCCCTTTGGCTGGAATCAGGCAGTGCAGCCGGAGACCGAATCAGCAGTTTTGTTCTCTGTAAATGATAAAAAAGCCGATGAGCTAAGGAAGGCCGGTTTCGGAACGGTCCTGACTCACATGCAGGACGGAATCGTAAGAGGAACCGGCAGTCTGGTGACACTCACCGGGAAATCTGACAATGAAGCTTTGCTGATCAGAAATGCCGCTGCTCATTTTTCTTTTAATAAAGGTTCTTCGACCCAGAATTATCCTAATTCAGCAATGGGTGCTGTGGCTTTGCTCAGACAAACCTTCTATGATGCCGACTGGTATGATAAAGGAGGCTATAAAAAGGAAACGAACCTGAGTCTGGAAGCTTTTCTGAAGAACAGGAAATTGCCGGCATTGTTTGACGCCGGGGATAAATGGAGCATTATCCGTGCGGATCAGGTAGGGGATGAGTTCGGAGTTCAGTTTATCATTAAAGGTTCCGGAAATGAATATCAGCGGATTGATGAGATCAGGAAAACAGGCGCTGCGCTAATTGTCCCGCTGAACTTTCCTGAAGCTTTTGATATCTCAGATCCGTGGGATGCCGAACTGATTTCGCTTGCCGAAATGAAACACTGGGAAATGGCTCCGGGTAATCTGGCTGCGCTGGAAAAAGCCGGTATACCTTTCGCTGTAACTTCTTCCGGCCTCCGGTCGGAATCGGATTTGCTGAAAAATATCAGGACAGCTATAGCGCATGGGTTATCCGTAGAAAAAGCCCTGGAAGCGCTTACCACCATTCCTGCCGGATTAATCAAGGCTGATGATCTGGTAGGAAGCCTTAAAAAAGGGAAACTGGCCAATTTCCTGATTACTTCTGAAGATCTGTTCAGTGAGAAAAATGTGATTTTCGAAAACTGGGTAAAAGGTGTGCCTTATATCATTGCTGATAAAAATGCAGTAGATCTGAGAGGAACCTATACGCTGACCATTGATAATAAGCATGCAGGAAATCTGAAAATCGGCGGTACAGCCGAAAAGCCGGATTATAAAATAGAAAGAGAGGGCGCCGAAAAAATTACACCTAAAGTGCAGGTAGTGAATGAACTGGTGACGATCAGTTTTGAAACCGGGAAAAAAGGCTCCGGATTCACACGGTTGACCGGCTGGAAAAAGGGGGACAATCTGACAGGAGAAGGAGAAACCCCGGAGGGTGCCCGTGTGCAGTGGAGTGCTGCTTTTACCGGCGCTTTCGGGGGTGATGTGAAAAAAGACTCGGCAGAAACAAAACCTGAAACAGGTAAGCTGATCTATCCTTTTGCCGGCCTGGGCAATGAGAAAAAACCAGTTCAGGAAACCATTCTGATAAAAAATGCTACCGTATGGACCAATGAAAATGAAGGGATTCTACAGAATACGGACGTATTGGTGTCAGACGGAAAGATTTCCGGGGTAGGTAAAAACCTTTCAGCTCCTTCCGGTGCAAAAATCATTGACGGGACGGGCAAACATCTTACCAGCGGCATTATTGACGAACACAGCCACATTGCTTTATTCGCTGTTAATGAGGGTTCTCAGTCCAGCTCGGCGGAGGTAAGGATGAGCGATGTGATCAATGCTGATGACGTGAACATTTACAGGCAGCTGGCAGGAGGTGTGACGACTTCCCAGTTACTGCACGGTTCCGCAAACTCTATTGGCGGACAAAGCGCGGTTATCAAGCTGAAATGGGGTGGTTCGCCATCTGAATTACTTCTTCCGGAAGTCAAAAGTATCAAATTCGCATTGGGTGAGAATGTGAAGCAATCTAACTGGGGCGATGTAAACCGGGTGCGTTTCCCGCAAACCCGGATGGGCGTGGAACAGGTTTATTTTGATCATTTTATCCGTGCCCGGGAATATGAAAAAGAATGGAATGCATTTAAAGCATTGCGTAATAAGTCAGGAGTAGTTCCTCCGCGTGTGGATATTGAACTGGATGCGCTCGTAGAAATTCTGAACGGGAAAAGAGATATAACCTGTCACTCCTATGTTCAATCGGAAATCAATATGCTCATGAAAGTAGCGGATTCGCTGAATTTCAGAATCAATACCTTCACACATATCCTGGAAGGCTATAAACTGGCTGATAAAATGGCTGAACGAAAGATCGGCGGGTCGACTTTTGCTGACTGGTGGGCTTATAAAATGGAGGTAAAAGAAGCTATTCCGCATAATGCGGCACTTATGGCCAGGGAGGGTGTGCTGGTTTCGATTAATTCGGATGACGCAGAAATGGCCCGTCGCCTGAATCAGGAAGCTGCCAAAACCATTACTTTCGGAAATATGTCAGAAGAAGATGCCTGGAAATTCGTGACTTTGAACCCGGCTAAACTGCTTCACCTCGACCATCGGATCGGGAGTATCAGATCAGGAAAAGACGGTGATCTGGTGCTTTGGAATAATCACCCGCTTTCGGTTTATTCAAGACCTGACTATACCATTATCGAAGGAACCGTTTACTTTGACGCTGCTGCAGAGCAGGCTAAATTATCGGAAATGAGCAGGGAAAAAGCCAGACTGATGCAGAAAATGATGAATGCCAAAGCAGGCGGAGCCTCAACACGGACACCGGAAGCTAAGGGAATGCACATGTGGCACTGTGAAGATGTTGCAGGTGAGGATCATGATCATGGTTTCTGAGGAGTTCTGAAATTTAAAATTTGCCAATTATGAAAAAGAAAATCATATATCCGTTTGTTGCCCTGCTATGGGTTCTGATGCCGTTCGTACGTGCTTATGCACAGAATGAGGCACCCGGAAAACCGCAGTCTAAGCCGGTCGCGCTTACCGGTGCTACGATTCATACCGGAAACGGACAAACCATTACAGATGGGGTAATTGTTTTTGACAAAGGTGTCATTACTGCCGTTGGTGACGCCGCTACTGTTTATGATAAAAACAATACCGAAGTGGTTAACCTTTCCGGAAAACATATTTTTCCCGGTACCATTGCCATGTCTACCACGTTGGGGATTCAGGAAATTGCTTCCGTAAGGGCAACACTTGATTTTGCAGAGGTAGGAGATATTAATCCGCACGTTCGTTCACTGATCGCCTACAGCACCGATTCCGAAGTTATTCCTACGGTCAGAAGCTCCGGCGTTTTGGTCGCCCAGTCGGTACCGCAGGGTGGCCTTTTTTCGGGGACATCTTCTGTATTTAACCTCGATGGCTGGAACTGGGAAGACGCGGTACTGAAAAAAGATGATGGTGTATGGCTGAACTGGCCGCCTTTTCTGGCACGTTCGGTGAACCGTGCTGACTTTTCGGTAACCATCAAAAGAAACGAAGGCCGTCAGGCAGTAATTGATCTGATCAAAAGTACGTTAACCGCTGCGAAGGCTTATCATGCAACACAAAACAATTCGCCGGTAAATCTCAGGCTGGAAGCATTGGGAGGGCTTTTTGAGGGTACACAAAATCTTTACATACGAGCCCACTATGCAAAGGATATAATAGAATCTGTCAGGTTACTGAAGGATCTGGGAGTAAAGAATGTAGTGATCTGCGGGGGCGAAGAAGCTTATAAAGTAGCTGCATTTTTAGCAGAAGAAAAGGTGCCTGTTGTGTTGAACGAGCTGCATCGTCTGCCATCCAAAGCCGATGACGATGTGTATCTTCCCTATAAAATTCCGGGTATACTGCATAAAGCCGGTGTCATAGTAGCCCTGAGTTATGGCAGCGAATGGTGGAGAGTCCGTAATCTTAATTACCAGGCAGGTACTGCGTCCGGATTCAGCGATGTCCCTGCTGAAGAAGCACTGAAATTTATAACGCTCAACCCGGCTAAAATTCTTGGTATTGAGAAGCAGGTGGGTACACTGGAAAAAGGCAAAATGGCAACGCTGATAGTGACGGAAGGGGATGCGATGGATATGCGTTTCAATAAAGTGGAAAGTGCCTACATAAAGGGAGCAGTTGTTAATCTGGACGATAAACAACATAAGCTCTATACAAAGTATAAGGAAAAATACGGACAGGAATAATTATTTCCGGTAGTAAGGGAGCAGTTGCCTGTGTTAAACGGGCAACTGCTTTTTTATGTTGTGGACGATTCCTTCAGGGAACCTGAATTGCCATCAGACAATCCCGACCGGAATGGCTCTCCGGTGCAAACCGAACCATGATTTCCTTAGGAAATTGGAGATCGGATACAATGAAAAACATTTGTTTACCCGGCGGATTGTAATATGTCACTCCTTCGGAGTTTTGATCAGATGGCTATTACTATTATTTCATTTCCTGAATAAACGTTATTTTACTTATTATCTTCAGCATGCTGTCCATGGGCTCCACGGACATGATCATTTATCGTCAGATCAGCATTTACAGAATAAGCACTTCCGAATCCGTTAACATAAGAACCTCTGACAGGTTTGAGGTTAATCAGGATAAAATCATTCAGACCCCATAAAACATCTACGATTTTGCCATGTCTTTCCCTGAGTGTGTTAATCGTATGATTCCAGCATTCGGTTTCCGGTTCTATTACTGTGGCCTCGCATTCAATAGTCAGACGGTCCCGGGCATAAATCTGTTTTGTAGCGGATTCGTCTTCAATCAGCATCACCGAAGCCCTTTTCCGGTATTTCAGATTGTGGGTATGTTTTGCCATGAAGGAGACCAGGATCTGGAAACTTCCTTCTGTGTAAACGTAAGGTGCGTAGCTCGACAATGGGTTGCCGTTTTCATCTATTGTGCCTAATATGACTGATCTTGAACTGTTGAGTAAATCCGCAATTTTGGGTGCTTTGGGTTTTACTTTCTTTTGATCTGTTTCTATAGCATTCATAATGATAGTTTTAAGAAATTAATGATATTAGCTGTGCAGAAAACATCACCACTCTGAGGGGCAAGGTTTTCAGGTTTTAAAATCACTGCAATTTATATTTATTTTGACTAATTACAAATAAGGTTTTGTAAAACCTATCTGAATCAGGAAATTTTACTGGTTGGGATACTTTCAGTGATCGGACAGGTTTCAAAACTGATTGTCCAGGGTTCGTTTGGTATTATGAATTACCTGGCTGTTGAAATTACAGGAGCATTACCAGTTACAGGGAGCGGAAAAAAGAAGTTGATTACAGATTATCAAGTTTACTTGCATAAAAAATTGTATATGGTAAGCCTCCTATATCACAATATTGTTTTCCGAAGTCAATATAATCTGACTGATAACTAAACCGGATACTGTCTCCCACATTTAACCCTGTTTTGGTTTCATGTATTAATGTAATACAATTTTCATAGGTCTGTCTTCCATCACCGTCCCAGGCCCAACTCCAGTCTTGGCCTATTATATTATCATTTTCTATAACCTGAACAACAGTTCCGCCGCAACTAAATCTGAGAATACGTCCTATAGCTATCTCATTTTCGTCAGGAGGTATTGATTTTTTTTCTTTACATCCCGAAAATAAAGTCATAATCCCCAGCACCAGACTTAAAATCAATATATTGAACTTAGGCATAATAAAATGATTTAAGGTGTTGATATATATAATTTACAACAAATTTTGATAGCCATTATTTCTAAAATAGAAGATACAGAAAGTAATTATTTCATAGTGAACATGCAAAGTGAATGATTCATTTTTTAAGTAAATAGTTGTAATGAAATTATAGTATTTAACGGCAGTTCGGGCTTAGGATTCTATCACCACCTCGCGGTTAAATTAAAGGGTATTTTCTCTTTTTCTATAATTCTGAAAGCCCTTCGGACTTGAAATAACCACGAAGTGGCGGAATGATTATAGAAAGTGAAATGATGATAGAAACAGAAAGAAGATAACTTTCATAAAATCACTGAAAAGGTGATATTGCCCTATTGGTAATCTTTTCAGAACCAATCCTGTTTTTCGTTAAAGTATCCGAAATCAACTCAATACGTTTTAGCCAGGACAATAAACGATCGTTTTTTGGAACAATTGCCGTAAACTTGCGTTGTAGTAAGTAAATTAGTCAATAACGAAATTCAGATAATGGAAAAAATACATGCAACTACCGTAGTGGGTGTGGTTCACAATGGCAATGTGGCGCTGGGTGCAGACGGACAGGCAACGATGGGACATACCGTTGCCAAAAGTAATGTTAAGAAGATCAGGAGTTTGAATGAAGGGAAAATACTGGTTGGGTTCGCAGGTTCTACAGCCGATGCGTTTACCTTGCTGGACAGGTTCGGAGAAAAACTGAATGCCTATGGTGGCAATATGAAAAGAGCGGCCATTGAACTGGCCAAAGAGTGGCGTACAGACCGGTATCTTCGCAAGCTGGAAGCGATGATGATCACTGCCAGTAAAGATGAAATTCTGGTTATTTCAGGTACGGGCGATGTACTGGAACCGGAAAACGGTATTGCGGCTATCGGTTCGGGTGGAAATTATGCGTTATCTGCGGCACAGGCTCTGAAAAAGCATGCGCCACATCTTTCAGCCAGGGAAATAGTGGAGGAAAGCCTGCATATTGCTGCTGATCTGTGTATTTATACCAATCACAATCTGGTGGTTGAGGAGATTAAATAATTCAGTACCCGGCATAAAAATTCCTGAGATAAGCAGTAAGCTGGTTGTATATAGGCTTGCTGAATTCTACAAATAATTGCTGTGGCGGCGGAGGGTTTTGTTCTCTTACCTGACTAAGTTTTTTCAGATCAGGAGTCAAAGCTCTTTCGTCTCCCTTGTAGGTTCCCCATTCGCAAAACCAGTCAAAAGAACCTTCAAATTTCTTATTCTGTACGAGCTTATTCTGTTGAAATTCCCGGATAGCCACGTCCAGTAAGCCACTGGAATGAATAAGCTTTTTGTGAGTAGTAAAATCGGCTTTCACTTTTTCATATACCGGCACCATTCGGTCGCGTACTTTCTTTTCTCCTACCTTTATACTGTCTTTTTCAACGGTTTTGGTGTGACGGTCTATAACGGTCTGGCCAACTGTAAAATCATCGAACTGCAAAGTGATGACATGGTCAGGAGTCAGTTTTTCCGTAGTGGCTTCTTCCGGTGTATAAAACCTGACAAACTTATTCAGGTTCTTATTGGTTTGTAAGAAGTTATCGATTTCCTGCTGAAAATATTCATTGCTTAGCTGGTATCTTTTTGAAGTAACCAATACCTGCTCCACCACTACTTTAAAACTGGCTTCCTCATAGGCTTCACTGAGCAGGGAATTTACATTTTTGTAATTTGCTGTTAAGGAGTTAACTTTTTCAAAATGCTCAAACGCTTTTCGCGCGTGATCTCTTCCGCCGGTTTTGAGCAACCGGTTTCCTTCCTGATAACGTACATCAGTGGCTTTTTCACGGGCCGACTGCTCCTCATTATAATAACTCTTCGCTTCCGTTAATTCCGTACAAATCTGGCAGGTGGAGATCGCGTCATATAATTTGTTCAGAGCCTGATAATCGTTCAGAATGGCTTCCCATCGGTAGGGATCACTGCCCGATTGATTTTTATCGATGGCATTTAAGTGTTGCTGCAATGCTCCGTGGTATGCATTCTTCAGGATTTCAGGAGAATTCCGGTGCTGATCATTGGATCGTAACTTCTCTACAGCCAGCAGCACGGATTGGTCATAATTACCTTGCTTCAGCGCTTTTTTTGCAGATTTGCAATCCGTTAATAACACAGAGATAAGTAGAAAAGCAAGCAGACTGATATAGTATTTGTTTTTCATGGTATGGTTGAATTGGCTTTGTGAAGCGCAATTTCGTGAAATTGAGATAATTCTGAAAATTAGTTAGGATTACTTTACGTAACGGTCTCTGCTTTCGTCGGGTTTTTGTAATTTACCTCCGTTTTGGAGTTATTCTGTAATAACGCCGGAATACTTGAATCAGGTTTTTCATTTTTAGCTAAGGATATGGCTCTGTTGAGCAAGGACGGGATAAATTCGGTTTTTGATAAGATTAAGTCGTACAGTACGGCACAGGAAATACAGGTTGCACTGGAGGGTGGGATGGATACCATCATCAGATTTGCAGGAAATGAAGTGCTTGATACTTCTGTCAGGGATCATCTGACGATTCGGCTTACACTGATTTCCGGAGGACAATGTGGTGTCGCTACAGGCAATAGCACGGATGATAATGCACTGAAGAACCTGGTAAAAAAAGCAGAAACACTGGCAGCCCAGGTTGGTAATCAAAGCGCAATTCCTCCTTTTTATGCCGGCCAGCCGGTAAAAGACTCATTAACCTGGTCAGACCATACAGCTGCTCTGACAGAGGAGCACCGTGTGCAGCTGATTGCAGACAGCATTACTTACTGTGCAGACCGGAAGTTAAAGGCCAGCGGATCATGGCAGGACAAGCAGTGGTTTAATGCAGTGATCAATACCAAAGGTTTATTCTGTTATCAGAAGTCGTCACCTTGCCGCTTTGAGATAAACGCAAGGACGCTAATCAGTCAGGGGTCGGGGTATGCTTCTGCCTTTCATTTTGACATTTATCAGATAAAACCATTACGCCTGGCTGAGGAGGCTTCCGCAAAAGCGCAACGTAATACGAATGCCAAAACACCGGAAACAGGGAAAATACCGGTGATTCTGGAAGCCCGGGCAGTGGGTGACCTTATACAGGCTTTTTTGTTTAAGGCTGATCCTGTACCGGGATTGAAATCTGTCATACCATCACAGGAATTAAAGGGCTTGTCACTGTCCGGTAAACTTTCCGTTTCGTCAGATCCCTATCATAAACCCTTGCCCTTTGTTCCTTTTACGGAAGAGGGAATAAAAATGGAGAAGTCAGTATGGATTGATAAAGGAAAGCTGTTAAAGCGGCCTTCTCATGCTGTTCCTGTGATCATGGAGGGCGGGACCGAGACCCTGGACGGGTTAATTAAGAAGACCGGAAACGGCCTGCTGATCACACGCCTGCATCAGGTTTGTCAGGAAGATTTATCCGGAACTATTTTTACAGGTGTTACCAGAGACGGTACCTATCAGATTGAAGACGGAAAAGTAAAGCAACCGGTCAAAAATATGAGATTTCAGGTCGATCTGACCAGTTTTTTCAGCAATATCGACGGGATAGGAACACAGGAAATAGTGGATGAGCATGTGTATGCACCCCTTAAATCAGGCGGGTTTTACTTCAGTGCTGTAACCGATTCCTATTAGTTTTGTGAGTTAAATTTTAAGCAACAGACTGTTTTGGACAGAAGAGATTTTTTATATAAAGCGGCTTTGGGTACCGGTACGTTTTTGTTGCCGAATGGCTTACTCAAAGGCAATCCTGTTCATCAGGAATATATTCTGCAGCATGAAGGAACAGATCCGGTGGTGAAGAAGCGGCTGGCAGATTTTGTTTTACAACTGGCAGAGTCCAAAGGTGCCAGCTATGCGGACGTCCGGTTCGGACAGACTTTCACAGAGCAGATAACAGCCAGCGGAAGGTTGATCAGTAATGTCTCACATACAGAATCAGCGGGTGTTGGTATAAGGGTTGTAGTTGAAGGTTGTACCGGATTTGTTTCCAAAGGCAATGTTTCTTCGGAAGAAGAGCTGGGCGGAATGGTAGAGCGCGCTGTAGAGATTGCGAGGATAAATAAAAAACTGAAAATAAAGCCTACCAGGCTGGCACCGCAGGAGGCTCTAGGGGCTGTAAACTGGAAAACCCCGGTTATTAAAGACGTCTTTACCATACCGGTTTCTGAGAAAAAGGATTTATTGCTGCATGTAAATGATGCCGCAATAAGCAATGGTGCCGGATATATTGAATCGATGTTGTACGCCCAAAAGCAGCATAAGTACTTTGCCAGTAGTGACGGCTCTTATATTGAACAGGAAATCCATCGGTTCTGGCCTGCTTTTTGCGTTGCTGCCGGTGAAGGGGGAGATTTTCAGACCCGCAAAGCACTGAGTAGTCCGGTAGGGAAAGGGTATGAATATTTGCAGAAGAATCCTGCGGATAAGGCTTCAGGAATAGTCACTTTGTACAGGAATGGCTATGATATGGTGGAGGATGCTATCGCAGCAGCCGTACAGGTGAAGCAAAAGCTTTCAGCCAGGAGTGTTGAAGCGGGACAATATGACCTGGTCATTGACCCGTCGGCGCTCTGGAATACGATCCATCATACGATAGGGTATAATTTTAATCCGGATATCATTGCCGGAGATAACGCAGCACAGGAAGGTTCCGGTTTTCTTGATCTGGAGAAATGGAAATCCGGAGAAAAATCCTTTGGCAGCCGTTATGTGAGCTTTCTTGCCGACCGGACCCAGCCAGGGACACTGGGTGCTGCCGGTTACGATGACGAAGGAATCAGGTCAAAGCAATGGACCTTGGTAAGAGACGGGAATCTGGAGAGTTTCTTTTCCGGAAGAAGTAAAAATCAGTTGATAGACGAAAGCCGCTCGCATGGTTGCGGAGCCGCTGAGGACTGGGATAAGCCGGTGATGCTGAGGATGCCCAATATTTCGCTGGCTCCCGGTAAAGCACCGCTGACGGCCACGCAGCTGATCGATGATGTGAAAAAGGGTATTTATGTGGTGGGGGACGGCCATTTTTCAATGGATCAGCAAGGGTTGAACTTCCAGTCGGGAGGGCAGCTGTTTTATGAAATTGAAAACGGTCAGGTGAAAGGAATGCTGAAAGATACAGCATTCCAGTCTAATACCCGTGATTTCTGGAATTCCTGTACACAAATATGCGATCGCCGTGATTACAGGTTCGGAGGAACTTTATCCGATAAAAGCGGCCAGCCCGAACAACTGCATGCGGTATCTCATGGTTGCGCAACAAGTCGTTTTAATGGTATTCAGGTATTGAATACCCGGAATATTCAGGTTGTGCTGACAGGCGCTGAAGTCCATTGATCGTTAACACGTCTCATAATGCCAAAAGGATTGCTGTTCTGTAATTCACCGGGGAGTAATTCTTCAGGCCAGTTCTGAAATGTCTGCGGCCTTACAAAGCGAAGAATCGAATCTTTGCCTACTGAAGTGAAAAACGGATACGTAGTCGCCGGGAAAGGACCTCCGTGATGCATGGAGGTCCTTACTTCAACACCGGTTGGCACGCCGTTCATAATGACTCTCCCGGCTCTTTCCTGTAACAGAGCAAGCATACCTCCGCCTTCTTCCCATTCATCAGGAGTCATAAAAACGGAGGCGGTTAACTGGCCCTGAAGGGATAAAACGGCTTCTTTCAGCAGCTTCAGACTTTTAGCGGTTACCAGAAGTGAATAGGGACCGAAAATTTCTTCTTTCAGCATCGGGTTGTCCAGAAAAGTAGCCACATCTGTTTGTGCGAATAACGGAACAGCTGTATTCTCTCCATCCATAACAACAGTTGAAACGGCTTGTTGAGTAACCGCACCGAGCCCCGTAGCCTCATCCGATAACCTGACGAAATTCTCAAATATTCCTTTGGTTAATAAAGGAGCCGGTTGAGTCTGCGAGAACTGCTCCTGAAAATAGTTCAGAAACTGATCAAGTTCGGGGCCTTCCAAAGCGAATATAAGCCCGGGTTTGGTACAGAATTGCCCGCCGTTGGTAGTGATGGAATTAGCAATCTGCGCCGCGATTGCCGCACCGTTTTGTTTCAACGCTTCAGGCAATAAAACGATCGGATTAATGCTCCCCATTTCAGCGTAAACCGGAATCGGGTCTTTTCGTTCATTGGCGAGTGTGTGCAAAGCCATACCGCCTCTCTGCGAACCTGTAAAGGCTACAGCTTTGATAACCGGATGTTTTACAATCTGAGCAGCCACTGCATACCCTTTATCAAATAGCAACGAAAATACTCCTTCCGGCATATTGGTATGCTGCGCAGCTTTCAGAATGGCTGCGGCGGTTAATTCGCTCACACCGGGATGCGCAGGATGTGCCTTGACAATTACCGGGCAACCGGCTGCCAGTGCAGGCCCGGTATCCACTCCGGCAACTGAATAGGCAAACGGGAAATTGGAAGAGCCGAAAACGGCAACAGCACCCAGGGGTATATACATCTTTCTCAGACTGAACGGAGTCTGGGTATCAATAGTAGCATTTACCCAGCTGCCTTCTTTCAGCAGGGCCGCAAACTGCGAAATCTGTTTAATGGTTCTTTCCCGTTCATTGCGCAGTCGCGTTATGGGTAAGCCCGTTTCAACATGTGCTCTTTCCAGCAAAGTGTCACCGAGGTTGATGATTTCCTGACAAACAGCTTCCAGAAAAGCAGCCCTTCGTTCCGGAGATAATTTAGAATAAACAGGATAACATTTCGCTGCCAGTTGCAGGGCTCTTTCAGTCTCTGAAGATGTCGCATTGTGAAACTCTTCAGGAAGAAAGGTTGCTGATGAAGGATTATAGGCCTGAAATGTGTCAGCGCTTTGTGCCGACCATTCAAACCCAATCAGATTTTTTCCGGTAATACGCATAACTAATTAAGAAATGATTGCTTCTCAATTAACACCTGAATTACCTGAAGAGTTGTGAAGATATCAGAATAATCTTTTAATAATCTCGTCTACCGTTACTTCTTCAGCTTCGGCTTTAAAGTTTCTCACCAGCCGATGCCTTAAAACAGGGAGTGCCATGGCCTGAATATCTTCGATGTCGGGTGAATATTTGCCGGATATCAAAGCGTTACACTTTGCGGCCAGGATCAGCGCCTGAGAAGCCCGGGGACCGGCACCCCATTCCAGAAAATCATTGGTATCCTGTGTGGCGAGTTCACCCGATGGCCGGGTTTTTTGCACAAGCCTTACAGCATATTCAACTACATTATCAGGTACAGGGACTCTGCGGATGAGTTCCTGGAAAGTAGCGATATCTTCAGCTGAAATAATTTTATGGATATTTACTTCCCGGGCTGAGGTCGTATTTTTAACAATATTTACCTCTTCTGCGAAAGAAGGATATTCCAGCTTAATCATAAACATGAACCGGTCGAGCTGGGCTTCGGGAAGGGGATAGGTTCCTTCCTGCTCAATAGGGTTCTGTGTAGCCAGTACAAAAAACGGCCGGTCGAGTTTATGTTTTTGTCCGGCAGTGGTTACCGAATACTCCTGCATGGCTTCCAGTAATGCCGACTGCGTTTTTGGGGGAGTCCTGTTGATTTCATCTGCCAGGATAATATTGGCGAAAACCGGACCTTTGATGAATTTGAAATTCCTTTGCTGATCCAGGGTTTCTGCACCGATGATATCAGAGGGCATCAGATCGGGCGTAAACTGAATACGGTTAAAAGAAAGCTCAAGAACCGATGAGATCGTTTGAATAAGCAGTGTTTTCGCCAGACCGGGAACGCCTACCAGTAAGCAATGGCCCTGACAAAAGATGGCAGTCAGCAATAACTTTACGACTTCATCCTGCCCGACAATTACCTTGCCGATTTCAGTTTTTAAATCCTGATACGATGTTTTTAAAGCGTCTGCTGCCTGAATGTCTGAAGAATATTTCACTCGGTTCAAAGGTTTAGTTCAAGTGAAAAGCCAGTGATTTGCGTTACTGACTTTCCGTGGGTGCTATTCCAAATATTTTACAATTCTGGTATTCGGGTTCAAGGCTGATGAACACATCACCCTGTGCATTCAGGAACCATTCTTCCAGTGCATTATTTTTTTTGTTGGCCAGTACTATCTGTGAGATTTTCTCATAATCATCCGCCAGGTTAGCAGTATGGGCTTCAATTTTACTTTTATACCATATAATACGCATTGCGGTAGAACCGTCATTGGTACGGTATTGCAGGGGGGGCGTTATATCTCCCACTTTCATAGTATCCAGCACAAAGTAAAGAGCCGGATCCATGGTTACATCCAGTGGCATGGTATTGGTGCCGGTTTCCGGATTCGTAAGTATCCCTCCCGATTCCGCTGAAATCTCATCCTGAGAGTTGTCTTTGGCAGCGATGGAAAACCGGAGGGTATCGGTCTGGATCAAAGTCCGTAAGCTATCCAGATACCGCGTTGCCTCTGTTACATCTGTTCCTTTATTATAATCAGGCCTGAGCAGAATATGACGCGAATGGTATTCTGCTCCGCGGGTTCCCAGCAACTGAATGAGGTGAAACCCGAATTTACTTTCTATAGGTTCTGATATTTCATTGGGTTGCAAAGCCAGTGCGGCACCTTCAAATTCGGGTACCATTACACCCCTGCCGTTAAAGCCAAGATCCCCGCCCACTTTGGCCGATTCCACATCTTCTGAGTAGATCTGGGCCAATGTGGCAAAGTCCTCCCCGTTCAGAATCCTCTTTCTGAAATCGATCAGCTGATTCCGGAGTTTGTCTTTTTGTTCCTGTGTTACGGTAGCTGTCCTAACGATATGACCCACCACTACTTCTGCCGGGATAAAGGGCAGACTGTCCTTGGGAATGCTATTGAAGAATTTTTTAACTTCATTAGGTGTGATTTTCACGTTGCCGGCAATGGTCTGCTGCATGGTCTGTGTCGTCAGCTGATCTTTCATTTGCTGGCGCAGTTCGCTTTTCAGCGCATCAATACTCTTGCCATACGCTTCTACCAGGTTTTTCTCTGATCCGAAACGCTGCATCATGAACCGCATACGATTGGCCATTTCACCTTCTACTTCAGCGTCATCAACAGTGACTGAATCAATTTCAGCTTTGGCAAGCAGCATTTTATTGATAATCAGCGATTCGAGTAACTGACATTGATCAGGAGCCTGCTGTCCGTTCGATTCATAATTGAATCTGAGCTCATCCAGTTCTGATTTGAGGATATAATGATTATCTACTCTCGCAATAATTTTATCTAAGACCTGCGATTGTCCCTGGGCCAGGCTAATGATCTGCATTCCTGTCAGAAAGAGGAATATAAAGGCCTTTATATAGCCTTTCGCATTTGCCGGAATGGATTTATTTATAAAGTTCAATGTTAAAAATTGTTTACCCGGTTTATTTAATTATTGCAATGGTTACTAAGTTAATACGCAAAAGAACCTGAAAATTTACGGCTTATCAACTAATTTTTTCAATTCTTCTTTATTTATTTTAACAGTATACCTGTTTTTCAGAGAATTGATCCATTCCTGCTCCAGTTTTTTCTGATAGGCGTTAATGACCGATCCTCTTGATTCCTTAAATGTTTTTAATCTTTCGGGTTCAATCCGGCGGATGTTTACCCATATAAGATGCGGTTTTTGTTCTGAAAGTTGCTCGCCCGTCTGCCATTTGATATTTTTTAGTTCCGGAGCGTCTTTAAGGAAATAACCTTCCATCACTTTTACCTCTTTCCCGGTGTTCAGGGCATAGGCCCCGCTAAGGTCGCTGGTGGAATTGCTGTAAAACTGAAAAGATACGCGGCGGTTGCGGGCGGCGTCTGCAAGCGGTCTGAATGGCCCGTGGTCTTTTTCAATGATACGGGTAACCGGAATACCGCTGAGGGTAAAATAGTGCACTACCTGACGGAGGCGCAGGGCAGAGACCGAATCGCTTTCTTCTTTTTCCCTGAATGCCGCGACTTCAACAATATAACCGGGGTTTTTTACCAGAATAGCCCGTACACTCAGCAACTGGTCTTTTATAGCCGGAGTAATTTCGCTTTGATTTTGTGAAAACAAAATTTCATTGGACCGTATTTCCAGCTGAAAGGGACGGGATAAGGTAATTTCTTTCAGCTTGTCAAGCGTAGCCTGATCAGGAGCTTCGATCAACGTGGCTTCTGCACGTTCTCCCATCCTGAACATTTCTTTATTCTCTTCGTAAAACTGATGTTGGCCGATGGAGTCAGTCAGCGATTTTCCCCAGACATTTTCTTCCATCACCTGAGAAAGTAAAACACCTTCACGTATTTCCTGCATCAGTTGCCTGAATTCCGGGTGCTTCCGCTCTAATTGTGTTTCCTCATAAGCGATCAGCTGTTTCTGCAGAAATTCCTGATAATAACGTTTCAGAACAATCTGCGGGGACGATTCTGCTGTTAATTTTTCTTTCTTGCCGTTAATAAAATCAAAAAAGAGCGAAACCGGAACAGACTGATTTTCTATGGCAAGCAGTTCGCTTGTTTTTATATCTGAGGAGGCTTCTGCTGCATATGTCCAGGGTTTACTTACGATGCTCTGATCGGCATTTTCAAGCAGCTGATTATATAAATTCTGGTTATGCCTAATGCTGTATTCTTTTGTCAGCTGCTCCGCGAATTTAGCTTCCAGCATACGTCCGCGCGTATCCGTCAGTACTTTTTGTTGTATCTGTGATTCAAGTTCAGCGTATGGCAAAACAGGTATTTTACGTTCAAGACGGATGATGTGCCAGCCATATTTGGTATGAACAGGCTGTGAATAGTCACCCGGATTTGTCAATGCGTAAGCAGCGTTTTCAAATTCAGCGACCATCTCGCCGGTCCCGAATACCGGAAGAGAACCTCCGTTACGTCGCGACTGAAAATCATCTGAAAACTGTTTAACAAGTTCATTCCAATCTCCGCCTTTCGTAAGCTGATTATAGACATCCTGTGTTTTTTTCTGACTTTCCTGCGGATTTTTTTCATCTTCACGAATCATCAGATGAGCCACCTGAATTTTCCCGCGGGCCTGCCTTCTGTCATGCAGCTTTATAATATGATAGCCGAAACGGGATCTTACCGGGGATGATATTTCGCCCGGGCGCAGGCTGAAAGCTGTGTTTTCAAACGGATATACCATTTGGAAAGCGGTGAAATAGCCCAGGTCACCCCGATGCGCAGAGGAAACTTTATCCGCAGAAAAACGTTCTGCCATTTCACCAAAATCCGCACCTTCCCTGAGCCTGCCAATCATTGCGATGGTTGCCTGGTAAGCTTTGAGTGTATCCTCCGGAGCTGCGTCATGAGCTACCGCTGTAAGGATATGACTTACATGTAATTCTTCCTGCAGCCGTTGGTAAGCCTCATTTTTTAATTTTTCTACTTCTTTTTTGTCCGTAAGATAAGGACGGGCAAGTTGTTGCTGATAGGTAGCAATTTCCTCTTTGAAATCACTGG
>JBEBXQ010000051.1:0-28946 GCA_040391535.1 Telluribacter sp.
TCAGCATATGATTTTTTCTCAAACTGAGCCATACCCAGCACATAATAAGCATCGTTGATTTTTTCCCAGGATGGAAACCTTTCTGTCAGCTGACGGGCCATCAGATAACCATCCTGGGCTTTTTTTGCTTTTATAGCTGCTAAAGCATAATAATAATGAGCATACGGACTAAAACCGGATGACTTATGCTGTACCTGCGTTAGCGGGGCCAGGTGCTGCATGGCTTGTGCATAATTGCCGTTTAAATAGTATCCTACAGCTTCCTTGTATTTCTTTTCAGATGTCTGTGAATTCTGTCCGCTGACAGGATGGAAAAGCAGACTGGAAATAAAGGAAAAAAGGAAGACGGCAAATTTCATTATGTACTGCTTTTAATTGGAACGCTTTTTGTTTTTCTTCTCGGTTTCAGCCTGTTTCTTCTTTGCTTCTTCAGCAGCCTGAAGCGATTTTTCCAGATATTGCTGGAATTTTGAGCCTTTAGCTGGCTTTTCTATATTTTTCTTACGGTTTTCATCCAGAATCAGTTTGATTTTATCTTCATCAACGAATTTACGGATCGTAAGTTGTTGTGCTATAGTAACGACGTTAGAGACAAAATAGTAAAACGTCAACCCTGCAGGGAATGAATTCAGAACAAACATGAACATAAGCGGCATCACATAGCTTAAGAATTTCATGTTGATCGGACTGTTCTGCTGTGTGGGCGTAATCTGATTATTGTAATAAGCATACCCGATACTTGATACTGTCATCAGCAAGGTGAATAAGCTGATATGTCCGCCGATAAAAGGAATATGAACAGGCAGTTTGATGATGGAATCATAGGTCGACAAATCATTTGACCACAGGAATGGCTGCTGACGCAGCTCTATAAGATTCGGGAACAGGAAGAACAGTGAAAACAGAATCGGCATTGTGGCAAGTACCGGAATACACCCGCTCAGCGGATTTACACCCACCTGCTGGTATAGCTTCATCTGCTCCTGTTGTTGCTTACCCATATCATCCGGATTATTCTTTCGGATCTCTTCAAGTTCAGGAGCCAGCACTTTCATCTTCGCCATACTCATGTACGACTTATAGGTCAATGGAGTCAGCGCCAGTTTAACGATCAGTACTAAAAGAATAATCAGAATTCCATAATTGGATGTAACGGTTTCAAGAGCGTTGAAAAGCGGGACAAGAATAAATTTATTGATCGGTTTCAGGAATGCATATCCCAGGTATACATTTTCTTCAAACCCTTCAATGTTAAGTTTTCTGAGCAGCTGATAATCATTCGGCCCCAGGTAAAACTGAAAATTGCCTTTTCCCTGGTTCAGAACCGGCACCGGAATACTGGTTTTTGCACTTAAGGTTTTTGCGATCAGAGGATCATCCTGGGTGACGGTAGAATGCAGTTCAAGGTCCTTGAAAGGAGTATCTTTGGCAATAAGGCCTAAAAGAAAATACTTATGCTTGAAAGAAAACCATTTTACAGGAGCTGTTACTTTGGTTTCGTCTGTACCCGATGTTGAATTTTTGCCGATTTCGTCCAGTTCGTCTGTGTAATAATCAATACCTGCCGACTTTCTGTTTTCATTCATATCGTTTTCCAGCTGGTGCAAATCATTTGACCAGTCAAAAACGAGTGATTGATTGCTGATACCAATATTGTCAGAACGAATATCATAGTCGATCAGATAGCCTGAGCCATAAACCGTATAAACCTGTTCAAAAAACTGATCCTGGGAAACGGCCAGACGGAAGGTGATGGTTGTGGAATCACTCTCACTCAAAACCCTGCTGGAATCACTGGTGCTGAAATTCAGTACAGATAAGTTTACTTCTCCGCTATGGGTAGGCATCAGGAGGTTCAGCCTGTTGTTGTCAGGAGTAATCAGGTATAAAGGCTTCTGATCATAAGTTTTATAATCCTTCAGCATAGCATACTTAATCATACCGCCTTTGGTAGAGAAAGTAAGTTTCAGCGTGCTGGTTTCAATAGTAATGTCTTTCTCTTCAATGGAAGCAGCTGCAGAAAGCCCTGTTTTGGGGGCAGAGTCTGTAAGGCTATCGGCTAACTGCGGAATATTTTGAGAGGAAGAAGTGTCTTTGCTGACAGAAGTAGTCTGTGGAGGATTAACCGGCTGGACGGGTTCCGGTGTCGGTACTAATAATTGGTAGCCAATTAAAATTAAAAAAATGAGTACTAATCCAATAATTGATTGTCTTTCCATTCGTAATTCAGGTGCTGATGCACTTTATATTGCTTTAAATTTTCGGCTTATAATTACCGTAAACCGCTCAAAACAAAGCATCTGTATGATTATTTTGCTTTGAACGGTTTGCAAAGGTAATGAAGATTTCTTTTATGTCTTTTACCTGATGTTTAAATCAATGCAATACAGGCTATTTTTGATTAGAATATGTAATAGCTGCTTTCACAAACCTTACAAATAACGGATGCGGATTCATAACCGTACTTTTCAGTTCAGGATGGAATTGGACACCGATAAAGTGAGGATGGGATGGGATTTCAACAATTTCCACCAGATCATTCTGCGGATTGATTCCGGTTGCTATCATGCCGCCCTCCTCAAATTGCTTGAGGAACTGGTTATTGAATTCGTAACGGTGACGGTGGCGTTCCTGAATATTTACCTTGCCATAAATGGAATAGGCCAGTGTATCTTTTTTCAGCTTGCACGGATAAGCACCCAGCCGCATTGTTCCTCCTTTATTGGTAACACCTTTCTGATTCTCCATCAAAGAAATTACCGCATGTTCTGAACTGTCGTTCATTTCAATGGAATGAGCATCTTCCATTCCTAAAACGTTGCGTGCATATTCAATCACAGCCATTTGCATACCCAGACAAATTCCAAAGAAGGGAATGTTGTTTTCACGGGTATACCGGATGGCTTCAATTTTACCGTCGATACCACGTTCCCCGAAGCCCGGAGCTACCAGCACACCATCCAGCTTGCCCAGTTTATCAGCAACATTCTCACCGGTAATCTGCTCAGAATGGATCCAGTGAATATTCACTTTACATTCATTGACCGAACCCGCGTGAATGAAAGATTCGGCAATGGATTTATAGGCATCATGTAATTCAACATATTTGCCTACCAGACCAATATTCACAACGGCAGTGGGGTTTTTGAGCCTTGAAAGGAATGATTTCCACGAGTCCAGATTAGGGTCCTTATCATTGTAAATATCCATCATATAGAGTGCGCGCTGGTCAAGCCGTTCTTTCAGCATCAGCAGCGGTACGTCATAGATGGTCTCGGCATCCATTGACTCAATAACAGAGTTTTCCTGAACATTACAGAAACGGGCAATTTTTTTGCGGATCTCATCCGGTAAAGCATGCTCTGTACGGCAAACAAGAATATCCGGCTGAATACCGTATTCCTGCAGCATCCTGACAGAGTGCTGGGTAGGTTTGGTCTTGAGTTCTCCGGCGGCTGTCAGGTAAGGAATCAGGGTAAGGTGAATAATTAAAGTATCATTTGCCGGCAATTCAAATTTGATCTGCCTGACGGCCTCAAGAAAAGGCAATGATTCAATATCGCCCACACAACCTCCGATTTCTGTAATGACGATGTCATAATTTCCGGAGTTACCAAGTAACAGCATATTGTTCTTGATTTCATCAGTAATATGCGGGACTACCTGTACGGTTTTGCCCAGAAAATCACCTCTTCTTTCCTTTAATATAACATTGTAATAAATCCTTCCGGTGGTAATATTATTAGCCTGGGAGGTAGGGATATTCAGGAAACGTTCATAATGCCCCAGATCAAGGTCCGTTTCTGCACCATCATCCGTTACATAGCATTCGCCGTGCTCATAAGGATTAAGTGTCCCCGGATCCACATTGATATACGGATCAAATTTTTGAATAGTTACGCTGAAACCCCGGGATTGTAAAAGTTTTGCGAGTGAGGAGGCAATGATGCCTTTCCCTAATGAAGATGTAACGCCGCCCGTAACAAAAATGTACTTAGCGGTCTTTTGCTTATCAGAAGCCATTAGACGTTGCCTTTTTTTATGATTACGGGATACAAAATTAACAGTTTTGATGGTATTTTTTTATAATCCTCAATATAAATATTTTTTGGGGGTATGCATTGATTTTAGACTCAACAGGTTAGAAGGTAGAAAAAAAGCAAAAAAAGAATAATTCGGATTTTGTATTTTTTATTGTTGTAAAAATTTCCAATGGGTATAGGCTGTATGCGTACAGTACCGTGTTTTTTCAGGAAAACAAAAAGATCAGCGGGATGTATGAATGCTTCTGGACAGATCGCTATTGTTATGATCAGCGATGATGGCTTCCGGCAACTCTTTTTTATTTATCAGGATATCCGAAATTTAATATTGTTTTCTTGGAATTGTAATCTTCAAATATTTAACTTGTTCAAAATTTATTAAAGGCGATTATAATGTTGTTCTTTAATCTTTAACATAATAACTTTATGAAATCAGAAAAGAAAAAGTTAGCGAAGGAAATCACAGATATTCTTAAAGAGAAGGTTGAAAAACTTGGAGTTGACGCGAAAAAAATTTCCAAATCTCTGAAGAAAACCTCTGACAGGCTGGCTAAGAAAGTCGCTAAGGCACTGAAAGCAGATGCAAAGAAAAAACCTAAAAAGGGAAAGGAAAAAAACACTTCAAAAAAAGCAGGGAAAAACACGAAAGCAGAAAAAAGTAAAGAAATACCTGCTCCCGTAGCTGAGATTATTGCCCCTGCTGAAAAACCTGTTCGTGCGCGAACCACACGTACCATCAAGGCAAAAACACCGGTAACAGCAACCCCTCTCAGAAAAACAAGGACACCAAGGGCTAAAAAAGTTGAGGAAGTAGCAGTTGAATTAAAAGAGAACAGCGAGAATAAGACCGAAGCGTAAAGGTAAGCCAATACCAAAAAGCCCGTCTTTCAATATTGAAAGACGGGCTTTTTGGCTTAGTGATGATTCAGATCTTCACTTTTTTCACCGAAGCGGTTAAAGTAACCAACAAATAAGGCGGTTACTCCGATAAACCCAATAATCCATACCAATGTATCACCAAAGACATACAATATAGTTAACAGGATAATGTAAATTAAAACATTGACCCACGAAGGAACGGAGGCATTATGGTTAGATGACGTAGACATATAGCTGAAAATATTTTTTGAAACTACAGATGTGGCGAAGTTAAGATATATGGCCGAAAACTTAAAATCAGATGGGCAAATAATTGACTAAAAATAGTGCTTGACTATTTCCCACATGGCAATTCCTCCCGAAACCGACACATTCAATGAGTGCTTTGTGCCAAATTGTGGAATTTCCAGGCAATGGTCAGACTCACTGATTACTTCATCTGATACGCCTTCGACTTCATTACCGAAAACAAGAATATATTTTTTACCAGACTCAGGAACAAATTCATGTAACGATATGCTGCCTTCTGCCTGCTCGACACTGAGTATTTCACTACCGCTGTTTTTAAGCATTCTGATCAGTTCAGCCGTATTTTGATGGGTTTCCCAATCAACGGATAATTCTGCGCCAAGAGCACTTTTGGTAATTTCACGATGGGGCGGGTGCGGGGTAATTCCGCAGAGGTATATTTTCCCGATACCTAATGCGTCTGCTGTCCTGAAAAATGAGCCTACATTATTCAGGCTCCGGATGTTATCCAGCACTATTTCCACCGGAAACTTTTCTTTCTTCTTAAATGCTTCAACCGTCAGGCGGTCCATTTCGCTGATTTGCAACTTCCTCATGCACTAATTAATAATATTTGTGCAAAAATAAGGATAATCCTGCATGAACAGCCAAAATTCACGGAGTTCGGCTACTGTGTGTACCTCAATCCGGAGTTTTTCCGTTATTATTGTTTTTTGTCAAATTAGATAAGGGACCGAATTAAAGTGATATCTCACGCTATACATTCACGTTATCTGGAAAGAAGTGTTGTTCTTTCTTTTTGTTTGCCGGCAGGGCATGATCATCGTACAGACGAGTGCTTTGACCTGGTTATTTTTCAGGACGGGCAGGATTTCAGGGCATTACTGATGGAGGAGTCGCTTCAGCAAATGACGTTTTCTACCGGAAGATCTGCTCTTTTAATCGTGGGTGTGCATGCTGATCATAACCGTGTACAGGAATACGGGACAGCGCTCCAGCCGGATTATGCCGGCAGAGGCCGTAAAGCCGGGGCTTATTCATTGTTCATTCTCAAAGAGCTTTTACCCTGGTTACATGAGCATTTCAGGATAAACCCAGGGCGGCATATCATTGCAGGATGTTCACTGGGGGGATTAATGGCCATGGATCTCGCATGGAATCATCAGGATGTATTCCGGAAAGCAGGTGTATTTTCCGGTGCATTATGGTGGAGATCTGTCGGGTTGACGGACGGATACCACCCGGCAGACCGGATTATGCATCGCCAGATCAGAGAAACGCAGGGAATACCCGATCTGCAATGCTGGTTTCAGGTGGGTAGCAATGATGAGACGGACGACAGGGATAACGACGGCGTCATTGACTCGATTGCAGATACACTGGATATCGTTGCCGAACTTGAACGCAAAGGACTGCGCTGGGGCAGGGAGGTAGTGTATTATGAAATGGAAAATGGCAGGCATGAACCTGCCACATGGTCTGTAGCAATACCCCGTTTTCTGAAATGGGCTTCAGATAACTGATGAAAGGTTACTGAGGAAATCAATGGTATTGACTCCATCCGGATAATCGTCGATTTCCGGTTCCTGTGCTTTACCAAAAGGAACCTTAATCCACTCATGCCTTGCCGGGTTACCTGTTACACACTGAATTTTATCACGCAGCAGATCCAGTTTTTCCCTGACCTGATTTTCATTTTCGTAAGTCTCATAAAAAACAACGCTGAGTGGCGAGACCAGCCCTTCGCTCGGACGAATCATCAGAAAGCCGTTGTCAAGGTGTTCTTCACGGTTTACAAGAAGAATGGATTTATTGTATTCGTAATTATTGAAATATTTGTGGTGGCTTGTGCAATAGCTTTTGAAAGATTCATTTGCTACATAAAAATCCGAAAAATCATATCCTTCCGGCACAAACAGTTTGGATACATTACGGCAGCCTAATCCATAAAACTGAAGAATATCCCTACCTAGCCCCTGCAATTGTTCCGGAGTTTCTTCACCTGATAAAACGGCTACCGAAACACGGTTTTTACGGATAATATTAGGTTTCCTGGAGAAATAATATTCAAAATAACGCGCTGTATTGTCGCTTCCGGTAGCAATATAAGCGTCAGCATCATTCAGACGCTCGGCAAACCGTACATATTCAGCAAAATCAGGTTGAATATCGATAAGCTTATTAAGCAGAAACCTGATCAGCACCTCATCATCCGAACTGGTTTTGGCGATCAGGTAATGCCCGGATAGAAGTACGCATAACGCATCATGAAAACCAACTGCCGGAATGTTGCCTGCCATGACAACGCCTATCTTAAAGGGAACTGTATTTTCCGGAATCCCTGCACCGATTTTCTGTAAAGACTCATACTGAAGGAATTTTTCACCAATCGCTTTCAGTGAAGCAAGGACGTTTTCGGGTGTAAACCAATTGTTTTTTAAATGTGCCCTGAACGCCCAATCCTCCAGAATGCTATGCGATGAGTCTTTTCCAAGGAATTCACCAAGCGAAACCAGAGCGTTAATTCTTGTTTGTTTATTGATCATTTAAATGATATTTCATTGTGAATGCAAAGTTACAAGATTCCAAAGCAAAATCAGGATGCCCGGTAACAATCCTTGGTATGAGACAGAATGCCGGGAGAATGATGGAGAATTTTCCTTTGTTATACCCTCCGGTTATTTGAATTTTTATTGATAAATTTATTAAATTAACAATACAAGGATGAGCAAATAGTAAATGTGCCCGGGTACTAAACTGTCTTTTGCATGGAAACCATTGTGAATTATTTTGAGCATATTCCTTCGTTGCACAGAAGTTTGATTCTGATTACGGGTATTGCGTTCTTCTGGCTTCTGGAGAGTGCTGCACCGTTGTTCAGGTTTCAGTATTACAAATGGAACCATGCCGGAATTAACCTGTTTTTTACGCTTACTACCGTGCTGGTTAATTTTACTATGGCTTTTTTGCTGCTGAAAACCAGTGACTGGGTAGTAGCGAATGGTATTGGCATTCTTCAATGGGTACCTGATCTTTCACTATGGATGCAAATGATCATCGGCCTGCTGTTGCTTGACCTGATCGGAGCCTGGTTTATTCACTGGCTTGAGCACCAGGTCAGATGGCTTTGGAAATTTCATCTTGTTCATCATACTGATCCTTACGTGGATACTACCACTGCCAACAGGCATCATCCTGGTGAAAGCGTTTTCAGGTTTGTGTTCACGCTGATCGCCGTAATAGTGGCGGGTGCACCCATGTGGCTGGTCTTTTTGTACCAGTCGTTGTCGGTAATCCTTTCGCAGTTCAATCATGCCAATATCCGTTTACCAGGATTTGTGGAAAAAACAGTTAATAAAATTTTCGTTACACCGGGTATGCATCACATTCACCATCATTATCAGCTGCCGCTGACTGATACCAACTATGGTAATATTTTTTCTTTCTGGGATCGCCTTTTCGGGACCTATTCATCTGTAAAAGAAGATGAACTGGTTTATGGGGTGGACACGCACATGAAGCCTGATGAAAACTCAAAAGTCGGCAATCTGTTACGTATTCCCTTTCAGAAATACAGACCACCGGTGACACAGATGAAAAAGGAAATGAACAGCAATTCCGATGCCTGAAAAATTTTCCCCTGAAATAATTATCTTTGCCAGTAACAGCAGTTCAGGTGTTTTCTGACTGGAGTAGTACAACTGTTTATGAGCATGAAAAAAATAGTAGTTTTGTCAGGTGCAGGTGTGAGTGCCGAAAGCGGAATCAAAACTTTCAGGGACAGCAACGGGTTATGGGAAGACCATAAGGTTGAAGACGTGGCAACACCTGAAGCATGGCACCGTAATCCTGAAATGGTGCTTGAATTTTATAATCAGCGACGCAGACAGGCGGCCACAGTGAAGCCAAACGATGCCCATAAAGCACTGGCAGAACTGGAAGAAAACTTTGATGTCACGATCGTTACCCAGAATGTAGACAACCTGCATGAACTGGCCGGATCTTCAGATGTGGTGCATCTGCACGGTGAGTTATTCAAATCACGGAGTACAAAAAATCCTGAATTGATTTATGATGTTGAAGGCACAGAACTGAAACTGGGAGAGCTTGCGGAGGATGGCAGTCAGCTCCGGCCTCATATTGTCTGGTTCGGAGAGTCTGTTCCAATGCTTGATTTGGCGATTGATATTGCTGAAAAGGCAGACATTTTTGTCGTTGTGGGTACTTCCCTGGTAGTTTATCCGGCGGCCGGACTGATACATTATGTACCTACGACTATCCCGGTGTATATTATCGATCCTGTAAGACCTGAAATATCGGCAAGGAACAATTATCATTTTATTGAGGAAAAGGCTACAAGTGGCCTGGCCCGGCTTAAAAAGGAATTGTTGGAAAAATATGCCTGAGCATTTTAATTATATTCAGATCAACCAATATACAATATATAAAAATCAATTATGCAGTTACTGGATGGTAAAGCGTTATCAGCAGAGATTAAAAAGGAAATAGCAGAAGACGTAAAACAATGGGTTGCGTCCGGCGGTAAGAAGCCGCATCTGGCTGCTATTCTGGTAGGCCATGACGGAGCAAGCGAAACATATGTTGCTTCCAAGATTAAAAGTTGTCAGGAAGTAGGTTTTGAATCAAGTCTGGTTCGGTTTGACGCGACCGTGAGTGAGGAAGAATTACTTCAGGCTGTGTATCGGTTGAATAACGATCCGCAGGTGGATGGCTTTATTGTTCAGTTACCATTACCGGCTCATATTTCAGAAAATGCTGTAATGGAGGCCGTTAACCCTAAGAAGGATGTGGATGGGTTTCATCCGGTAAATGTCGGGCGTATGTGTAAAGGGCTGCCGTCTTACATTTCTGCAACACCTTTCGGGATTCTGGAAATGCTGAAAAGAGCGAATGTCGAAACTGCCGGTAAAAACTGTGTGGTAGTAGGCAGAAGCCAGATTGTAGGTCTGCCGATGAGCATTCTGATGCAACGTAATGCCTATCCCGGCAATTCAACTGTAACCATCTGTCACAGCAGAACCAAAAACCTGAAAGAAATTTGTCAGAGTGCAGATATCCTGATCGCTGCTTTGGGAAAAGCAGAGTTTGTTACCGCGGATTATGTGAAGGAAGGTGCTGTGGTTATTGATGTCGGGATTACCCGTGTGGCTGATGCCTCTAAGAAAAGCGGATTCTCACTAAAAGGAGATGTGAAATTCGATGAAGTGGCACCAAAATCAAGTTACATAACACCGGTACCGGGTGGGGTAGGGCTGATGACAATATGCAGTTTACTCACCAATACTTTAATGGCTGCTAAAGGGGAAATCTATCCGTAAATAAGCTATTATTTCTTTTGATAAAAGACACCTTGTTTTAATATGAGGTGTTTTTTGTTTTATTTGGAGAATAATTAGTGTGTTGTCTTGATAAAGTATAATTTCTATATTGGTATTTTATAAATTGTTAACCTTTTATTATGGAAAGAAGGCTTGCTCTGAAAAGTATGGCTGCCGGATTGGGGTCGCTGCTGATCTTACCGGCATGGGCCCATGGCTGGAGCGAAAAAACAGTGATGAGTACAGGTTTGCTCTCGGTTCCGGAACTGGCTGACCTTGAAGCTGTGTGTGATGCGATACTACCTAAAACCAAAGATTACCCCGGAGCCGGTGATCTGAAAGTTCATCTTTTTACAGAGAAGATGATAGCAGATTGTTTTGATAAGAAAACCGGAGAACAGCTAAAGACAGGATTAGCATGGCTCAATAAGCAGTCTGACAGTCTTTTCGGTACTTCTTTTGCTACCGCAAATGTAAAGCAGCGCCTGAACCTGCTGGAAAGTATGGAGGTCAGTAATGATGCGGAACGCTCAGGTTTTTTCAGATTAATCAAAGGCTTGTCGGTGCAGGGATATACCAGCTCTGAATATTACCTTACCAAGGTAACCGGCTATGAATTAGTCCCTGGTCGTTTTATCGGTTGCAAGCCGGTATAAAGAAAAGAGGTGAAAGCAGATTTTCAGAGCAGTTATTCAAACTTCAAAAATATGTCATATTTCAATATAGATAGTAAAAAGGCACGGACTTACGATGCCATCGTCATCGGTTCGGGTATCAGTGGCGGGTGGTCGGCCAAGGAGCTGGCTGAAAAGGGTCTGAAAACGCTGGTGCTCGAGAGAGGACGCGATGTACAGCATATTAAAGATTACCCTACTACCAACATGATGCCCTGGGAATTTGAGCACCGGGAGCGTATGCCCAAAGAGATCACGGATGCTAATCCTATCGTGAGCCGTTGTTATAATTTCAAAGAATCGGCAGCGCATTTCTTTGTGAAGGATAATGAACATCCTTATGTGCAGGAAAAGCCCTTTGACTGGATCAGAGGTTACCAGGTTGGCGGGAAGTCGTTACTTTGGGCCCGGCAAACCCAGCGGTGGAGCAAATATGATTTTGAAGGTCCTGCCCGGGATGGCTTTGCGGTGGAATGGCCCGTTTCGTATGATGATATCGCACCCTGGTATAGTTACGTGGAGAAGTTTGCCGGCATTTCAGGAAACCGGGACGGACTCGATATCCTGCCTGACGGAGATTTTCTTCCACCCCATGAAATGACTTGCGTGGAAAAATATTTCAAGGAAAAAATAGCCGGGAATTATAAAGACAGGCATGTGATTATCGGTCGTTGTGCACATATTACAGATCCGCAGCCGATTCATACACAGCAGGGCAGAGCCAAATGCCAGCATAGGGTAATCTGCGAAAGAGGATGTCCTTTCGGGGGGTATTTCAGCAGCAATGCTTCCACGATCCCGTGGGCTATGAAAACCGGTAACATGACCCTGCGGCCTGATTCAGTTGTACATTCCATTATTTATGATGAGAAAAAGGGAAGAGCTACCGGAGTCCGTGTTATTGACGCTGTCACCAGAGAATCCATGAACTTTTATGCAAAGATCATTTTTGTGAATGCGGCTGCCATTAATACCAATCTGATTTTGTTAAATTCCAGATCAGCGCGGTTCCCTGACGGACTGGGTAATGATAGCGGCGTATTAGGCAAATATGTAGCATTTCACAACTATCGTGCCGGTATTTCAGGAAACTTTGAAGGGAACCTGGACAGTGTGTCGGAGGGAAAACGGCCGAATGGCTGCTATATTCCCCGATTCAGAAACGTACACCGGCAGGAAACCGACTTTCTCAGGGGATATGCGGCTGGTTTTTCTGCTTCCCGCGGCACCTACTATGACAGCAGTGATAACGGTGCAGATCTGGTCGAAAGCCTGCATAACCGCAAACTGGGCATCTGGAATGTAGGTTCACACATGATGGGGGAGACAATTCCCAAAGCCTCCAATTATGTGGCACTGGATAATTCCAAAACCGACCCCTGGGGTATTCCGCAACTGAGAATTTCTGTGGATTATGATGATAATGATGACAAAATGGTCAGGGATTATCAGGAGCAGATGCTGGAGATGTTTACAAAAGCGGGCTTTCAGAATCTGAAAGTGAGGGATGACCACCGTGCGCCGGGATTGGATATACATGAAATGGGTGGTGTAAGAATGGGGAATGACCCGAAAACGTCAATACTCAATGGATGGAACCAGATGCACCAGTGTAAAAATGTCTTTGTAACGGATGGCGCCTGTATGACATCAACTTCCACTCAGAATCCATCTTTAACCTATATGGCGTTCTCAGCCAGAGCGGCGGATTATGCGGTAAAAGAATTGAAGGCGAAGAATCTGTAAATGATTCAGGTAGATACTGAACAGAAGATAAAAGGAGTGCCGGCTTTCGAAAACCAGCACTCCTTTTCATATATACCTAAACGGCCACCGGTGCTTTAATAGCCGGCCAGGGATTATAATTTTCAATAGAGATATCCCCGAAGCTGAAATCCAGCACTGACCTGATCTCCGGATTCAGATGTAATTGTGGTAATGGCCTGAATTCTCTGGAAAGCTGAAGCTTCACCTGCTCAAGATGATTGATGTACAAATGAGTGTCGCCGCCGGTCCATACAAAGTCGCCCGGTTCAAATCCGCACTCCTGTGCAATCATATGGGTTAATAATGCATAGCTGGCAATATTGAACGGCACACCCAGAAAAACATCTGCACTCCGCTGATAAAGCTGACAGGAAAGCTTGTTGTCGGCAACATAAAACTGGAAAAGAGCATGGCAGGGCTGCAGGGCCATTTTGGATAAGTCGGAAGGATTCCAGGCCGAAATAAGGATTCGTCTGGAATCAGGGCTTTTCTTTAACGTCGCAAGTACTTCTGCCAGCTGATCAATTTTCTGTCCGTCCGGCGCATCCCAGCTACGCCATTGTTTACCGTAAACCGGTCCCAGATCCCCATTTTCATCTGCCCATTCATCCCAGATGGAAACACCGTTATCCTTCAGGTACTGAATATTGGTATCACCCTTTAAAAACCACAGAAGTTCATGAATGATGGAACGTGTATGGACTTTTTTGGTGGTCAGCAGAGGAAACCCTTCCTGCAGGTTAAAGCGCATCTGATACCCGAAAACACTGATGGTCCCGGTTCCGGTGCGGTCCGTTTTTTGTGTTCCCTTGTCCAGAATATGGCGCAATAAATCATGGTACTGTTGCATGGTCAGGCTTCCTGAATGGTTAACTGATGAGTGATTTTAGCCGAGTTTTCAAACTGTGCTGTTGCGGAGCAGTATTTCTCCATAGAGAGTAAAATCGCTTTTTCAGCTTTTTTCTCATCCAGATGATGGCCGGTCAGTTTGAAATGAATTTCTATCGTACTGAATGGCTTCCGCTCTGTATTTTGTTCTTTTATTCTCTCGCCGGAAACTGAAATCCTGAAGTCAGTGATGTCCTGTTTCTGCTTTTTCAGGATAGAGATAACATCAATGGCCGAACAACCCGCAATACCCATCAAAAGCAATTCCATGGGGCGGGCACCGTTGTTTTTGCCACCTACAGCTTCGGCCGCATCAATATGTACTACTTTGTCTGATGACCCTTGTGCTTCCAGGTGAAAGGCGTCATCTACTCTGATTAATTCGATATTCATATATACTTCCTTCTTTATAAAACGATCCGGTTTTTATGACGGATTCAGACAAATATAAGCGGAAAATCAGATTGATTCCGTTGTTAATTATTGAATTCTATCCTTAGAACAATAAATACTGACTTTTGTTTCCCGTTTTTAAACCTGCTGAAATTGTCGTCTGCGATCAGGCAAAGGCTGGGATTTCCATCGGGCAGTATCGGACCGAATACCGCTCCTTCAATGTTATCCGGTATGTCTTCAATAATCGTGTTCAAATCAAATTCGTCCAGTAATTCAACCTGCTGAATAACGGTCGTATTTGTTATTGGAAAACGCATCCGTTTCAGTTTAATGCGCGTAATGTTTCCATCAAAACAGCGTTCAACAGCCCAGAAAACACGATCGTTCTCCATTACCATTTCACTGACACCATTTCCCAGACTGACTCCTGGTTCTTTGTCTGCATGGAGACACGACGCCACATCAATGGGATAGGAATACGAGCGGATGACCGTATCAGCTCCCATTTTCACCCCTCTGATACGTATAAAATCCTTATCAGCATAAGAAGGCCATTCCGACATCGTCCAGATGGTATTCTGTCCGTCAATGGCAATGGCTTCCAGTCCGCGGTTGGGAGGATAACGGGTGATAATCTCATGGCTTGACAATAGTTTTCTTGTAGTAAAATCAGCGGTATGAATATCTCCGGTAGCAAACTTTTCGTCATCATCCCCTTCGGAAGCGATAATCCATTTGCGGCGGTCTGCTGTGATCCGGATGCTTTCGGCCCCTTCCAGATCGGCAAAGGTAAAAATGCTGTCGGGTTGTGTCCAGTCGGGAAATCCTGAAGCACTGCTGTTGAACCGGTACAGATAGGAGGTACGTAACGGTGGCCTTCCGTCTGTTACGAGGTACCATTTTTTATCTGAAGGATCAAATTCCATCCCGGAAAAACCGCCGAATTCCGGATGTTTTTCTTCAGGATAATAGACATTCAGGTCTTTAAACGACAACTCCGGAACCATGCTCACTTTAACAGCTTGAGCAACAGACTGACACGCTGGTGCCAGTAAACAGAGCAGGATAATATAGTGTAGCAATGGCATGAATCAGATTTTCCGGCAGAAATAAATAATCTCCTCAGAAGGTAAGGCATACCTTGCCACTTCTTCAGGAGTAAGCTCTGTTTTAACAAAAGTATCTTCAGTGACAGTAAAACCGCCTTTTCTTAATTCATCGCCATAATTTTTCCCGAAAAGCCGGAGATGATCATTTTGCAGAAAATGCTTTTCTCTTTCTTTGGGGTCAGTAATTGAAGGATCTTCATAGGTCGTTTCAAAGTTCATATTCTGAGGTGACTGAATAAGAGCCCAGCCTCCGGGTTTCAGTATTCTGTGTAATTCGCTCATGGCCTTAATGTAATCGTCAACATGCTCCATTACATGATTACAAATGGCTACATCAAATGCATTGGCCTCAAAAGGTATCTGGTGTACATCCATTTTGACCTTAGCCAGTGGTGATTCAATATCGGCAGTGATATAGTCAAGATTTTTCATTCTTTCAAAGCGGTCAATAAAGCAGTATTCCGGAGCAACGTGTAGCACCCTGAGTGACGGTGCACTGTAAAAATTGGTTTTTCTCCGCATATACAATGCCATTAAACGATGTCTCTCCAGGGAAAGGCAGCCGGGACAAAGCGCATTCTCGCGTGCTGATTGCCCCCGGCCATAAGGAAGAAATTTTCCGTAATGTTTTCCGCAAACGGTGCATTCCACTTTATTGCCTGCATAGAACAAGCCCAGAAAACGTGCCGCCCAGTGGCCCACCAGCTGCAGATAGGGGCGTGGTATATATCTCAGAACAAGACTGATGATGGATTTCATGTATTCGAAAAGTCGGTAAAGATCCGTTATGGATCAGATTTTGTACGCAATTTAAGACTTTTGGAAATAAGAATTGTGAGGGATATACCGTTACGGTAGGCAAATCAAGGATTTGTTTCTAAATTTGAATGACGAATTTGACACATTTATTTTAAGGTTTGTTATGGAATTGCCTAAATCTCAGGGAAAGCCACCCGGAAGAAAAGTTATCAAGCGGATGCCGGCGCGTACAAAATGGATTTTGCTGACGGTCGCCGGGGTTATATGTGCCGGCGTAGGTGTCTTTGTGCTTGCTACTACCGCTCTTTATAAATATAATAATCATCCGGCTTCTCAATGGGTTATACTGGTGTTATACGGTATGGTTTTACTCAGCAGTGGTATTCTCATTCTAGGGCAGGCTTTCCGTTTCAGGATACTGATTGACGTGCGAAGGGAAGCCAGAAGGAATATAAGATCAGTAGAAAAGAAAATGCAGGATAAAATCCAGGACAGGATGAAGGTCCTTGCCAAGGAAGTCCGGGTAGTCAGGGAGACCAGAGGAAAATCAAAAGAAGATAAAAAGGAAAAAGGTACTGACAAATGATCTGCCGGTACCTTTCGCGTTACGCCTGTTGAACGTAATTATTTCTTTTTTGCTTCAAACTCCGCTTTAATAGCTTCAATATCTACATTTTTAATCTCAGGCTTGCTAAGCAATTGCTTGATGCGAATTACTCTGTTTTTCGCGGTAGATTTGTTTCTGCGGCCTTTGCGTTTAAGTTCCGTTACTGCCATGTTCTTTTTTATTTATTAAATGATGAAAAAGTAGCTGCAAGTACCGTTATGGCTTGTGAAGCAACTTCTTTTAAACAATGATTTCTTTGTTATTCTCTGCTGTCTATGCAGGAATGAGGCGCAAAAGTACGATTTCTATTTGGAAAATAAGTAAAATATTGGATAAAAAAATTGCAGAGACTCCCTAATTTTGTCCCATCAATGATTTAATGACTATATTGATCGCCTGTTAGAGGCACTAATTGAAATTATGAGTAAACCAACACTGGCAAGAGGTACCAGGGATTTCGGTCCCGAACAAATGGTCAAAAGGACCTATATATTTGATATCATCAGGAAAACTTTCCGGCAGTTTGGTTTTCAGCCACTGGAAACTCCCGCCATTGAGAACCTTTCGGTGCTGATGGGTAAATATGGAGAAGAAGGGGATCAGCTGTTGTTCAAAATTCTGAACTCAGGGCATTTTGCCGGTAAACTGGGACCGGAGGACTGGCAACAGGAGACAAAAGCGCTGACCACAAAGATTTCAGAAAAAGGTTTACGCTATGACCTCACTGTTCCTTTTGCAAGGTATGTGGTCATGAACCGGGGAACACTTTCATTTCCGTTTAAAAGATATCAGATTCAGCCGGTGTGGCGTGCGGATCGTCCGCAGAGGGGACGTTACAGAGAATTTTACCAATGCGATGCGGATGTAGTAGGTACCGGCTCATTGCTTTGCGAAGCGGAAATCGTAATGATGCTTCACACGATTCTTCATGAATTGGGTATCCCTGATTTTACCGTTAAAATCAATAACCGTAAAATACTGACCGGTATAGCAGAAGTGATAGGTGCTCCGGGACAGGAAGGCCCGCTTTGTGTAGCGATTGATAAACTGGATAAAATAGGGAAGGAAAAAGTACAGGCTGAATTAACAGAACGTGGCTTTAGTGATGATGCGGTTGCCAGACTTGAACCTCTGTTCGGGTTTGTCGGAAAAAGTGCTTCAATTGAGGAGTTGAGGTCCTGGCTGGCATCTTCTGAAATCGCATTGAAAGGGATTGAAGAGCTGGAAACAGTATGGGGTCTGGTTAAAGATCTGGGACTTGAATCACCCTCTGTGCAGCTGGATGTTACCCTTGCCCGCGGACTATCTTACTATACAGGTACCATTTTCGAGGTAAAAGCCAATGGTGTTCAGATGGGGAGTATCAGCGGAGGCGGAAGATATGATAACCTTACAGGTACTTTCGGTGTGCCGGGACTTTCAGGGGTCGGTATCTCCTTGGGAGTAGACCGTATTTATGATGTAATGGATGAACTGAACCTGTTTCCCGATAGTCAGATGCTATCCACTCATGTAATGGTTGCTAATTTTGATGAGGAATCGTTCCGGTATGGACTGAAGGTGATCAGTACTTTCAGGAACAATGGATTCAATGCAGAGATTTATCCGGAATCAGTAAAACTGAAAAAGCAGCTGGATTATGCTGATCGGAAAAAAATCCCATTTGTCGTGTTGATAGGTTCTGATGAAATGGCTTCCGGAAAACTTACTTTAAAAAATATGAGATCAGGAGAACAGTTATCAGTAACTTTAAACGAAATTTCCGATATCGTCCGGAAAGATCTTGGTCTTTAGGGATAATAAAAATAAATTCTTAGAAAAATAATAAAACAGCCTAACTAAACAGGCTACTTGAAAATGTCCGAAACAATACGCATTGCGATCCAGAAATCTGGCAGACTAAGTGAGGATTCGCTCCGCCTGATCAAAGAATGTGGAATCCGGTTTGATAATGGTGCCGGAAAGTTAAAAACAACCGCTACCAACTTCCCCGCAGAAATCCTGTTTCTCAGAGACGACGATATTCCCGGTTATGTTGAAGATGGGGTGGCGCATCTGGGTATTATAGGCCAGAATGTGGCAGATGAAAGCGGCAGGGATGTAGAGCTGGTGCATAAGTTAGGATTTTCAAAATGCCGTTTGTCGATCGGAACATTAAGAGAGGTGGAATATAATGATGTTCAGGATCTGGCAGGTAAAAGTATTGCTACCTCTTATCCGCGTTTACTGGGTAAATTCCTCGAAGAAAACAACGTGGAAGCAAATATTCATGAAATCAGCGGTTCTGTGGAAATTGCCCCGAGTATCGGTCTGGCCGATGCGGTGTGCGACATCGTCAGTTCGGGCAGTACCCTGCTGAGCAATGGCCTGAAAGAAGTAGAGGTAATTTACCGTTCAGAGGCTATTCTGGTCGCCAATAAAAATCTTTCCGGAGTCCAGCAGGATCTTCTTTCGAAATTATTGTTCCGGATAAACGCGGTTCAGGCAGCCAAAAACAACAAGTACATTCTTCTGAATTGTCCTAAGGAAGCCGTAAATGATATTATGAAATACATTCCCGGAATGAAAGCACCTACGATCATTCCGCTGGCTACCGAAGGCTGGTGCTCACTTCATTCGGTGATTAATGAGAATGACTTCTGGGTAAACATAGAGAAACTACGGGAATTGGGCGCCGAAGGAATTCTGGTGGTTCCTATTGAAAAAATGATTGTTTAACATGAAGGTATCACAATATCCTGAGCGTAGCGAATGGGATCAGCTGCTGGCCCGTCCGGTTCACCCGGCGCTGGAAACGGAGTTGATCGTAGCGCCTGTTTTACAGAAAGTCAGGGAACAGGGTGATAAAGCATTGAAGGAATATGCGCTGGCCTTTGATAAGGTGCTGCTCACCAGCCTGGAAATCCCGGCCGAAGATTTTGAAAGAGCAGAAGCCGAGCTTGATGCTGAACTGAAAGCCGCTATTCGTCAGGCATATCAGAACATTACCCTTTTTCATGAATCTCAGAAACAGCCTGTCCAAAAGATAGAAACCATGCCTGGTGTGGTTTGCTGGAGAAAGTCAGTAGGTATTGAAAAAGTCGGCATTTATATTCCGGGGGGTACGGCTCCCTTATTCAGTACTGTATTGATGTTAGGCATACCTGCACAGCTGGCGGGGTGTAAGGAGATTATTCTTTGTACTCCCGGTGATCACCCTGCCATCTTGTTTGCTGCACGGCTTGTAGGAGTTACTAAAGCATTCCGTATCGGCGGAGCGCAGGCGATTGCCGCGATGGCCTACGGAACGGAATCTGTACCCAGAGTGGATAAAATATTCGGACCAGGGAATCAATATGTTACCGCAGCTAAAATGCTGGTCACCAAAGAGGGAGTAGCGATTGATATGCCTGCCGGCCCGTCAGAGGTTGCGGTTTTTGCGGATAATTCTGCTATACCGGCATTCGTAGCTGCCGATTTGCTGTCACAGGCTGAACATGGTATTGACAGCCAGGTTTTGCTGGTAGCGACTGATCCTGCCATTATTGATGCCGTGAACTCGGAAGTTGAAAAGCAGCTTGCCTTGTTGCCACGGAAAGAGATCGCAGCGAAAGCACTGGAAAACAGCAGAGCTATTGTAGTGCATAATGAAGAAGACGGCATTGAATTGCTGAATCAATATGCAGCTGAGCACCTGATTCTGAGTGTTGAGAATGCGGAAGAGGTAGCCGGAAAAATCAGCAACGCCGGTTCTGTTTTCCTGGGTAACTATACACCTGAATCGTGTGGTGACTATGCGTCAGGAACCAATCATACTTTGCCTACGAACGGTTTTGCCAGAGCTTACAGTGGTGTATCGCTGGATAGCTTTGTGAAGAAAATTACCCTGCAGCAGATTTCGGAAGAAGGGTTAAAGAATCTTGGACCTGTGGTTGAAAAAATGGCGGAAGCAGAATCGCTGATCGCACATAAAAGGGCTGTAAGTATCCGTTTGAGCAGCCTGGAGAATTAATAATGATTTGATATGAGTATACAATTTGATTTGACCCGTCTGGTACGCCCGCATTTGCTTAACCTTGTACCATATTCTTCTGCCCGTGATGAGTATACCGGCAAGGAAGGTGTTTTTCTGGATGCCAATGAAAACGCGCTGGGCTCGGCAGATGAAATGGATCATAACCGTTATCCTGATCCTTATCAGCAGGAAATCAAGCAAAAGCTGGGGATGATTAAAAATGTGAGTTCCGACCGGATTTTCCTTGGAAATGGCAGTGATGAACCGATTGATTTACTGATCAGGCTTACCTGTGTGCCGGGTAAAGACGCTGTCATGATTCATGTTCCGACGTATGGTATGTATGAGGTAAGCGCCAATATCAATGATGTCAATATCATCAAAATACAGCTTACTGAAGATTTTCAGCTTCGTCCTGATGCTATGCTGGAGGCTGTTACGCCTGAAACCCGTATCATCTGGGTATGCTCTCCCAATAATCCTACCGGGAACCTCATGAGCCGGGCTGATATTGAAAAGCTGCTTCGTTCATTTAGCGGACTGGTGGTAGTAGACGAGGCTTATATAGACTTTGCAGAAGAGGATTCCTGGATCGGACAATTAGACCGTTTCCCGAATCTTGTGGTGTTACAGACTTTTTCAAAAGCCTGGGGATTAGCTGGTTTGAGGGCCGGCGTATGTTATGCATCGCCAGAACTGGTGCAACTGCTGAATAAAATCAAACCTCCTTATAATATGAGTGCTCCGGCACAGGCGCATCTTCATCAGGCACTCGGCAATGTGAAACTGAAGGAAGCCATGGTAGAAGAAATTCTCAAGGAAAAAGCGCGTTTGCAAAACATGTTAGAGGATTTATCGTTAGTAAAAAAAATATATCCTTCTGATGCTAACTTTCTTTTGGTGAAATTTGACAATGGACCGGCCGTCATGAAGCATCTTCTGGAAGACAAGGTAATTGTCAGAGACCGTTCGCGTGTAGTACTGACAGACAATTGTCTGAGGATTACAGTAGGGACTGAAACAGAAAATAATCAGTTAATAACATCATTGAGGAAAATCTGAAAGGAATATAATATCTTTGAACATTCTTCAAAAATCAACATCCAATCAATAAAGAACAGCAATACTGGTAATTATATGAAAAAAATCCTGCTATTAATTATAGGCCTCCTGTCATTTCAGATGGCACAGGCGCAATATGACAACTGGGCGGTAGGCTTTAAACTGGGCGAGCCAACAGGTCTGAACATCCGGAAGTATTTTAATAATATTAATGCGATTGACATAACCGTCGGCACTTTTGGCGGAATCATCGGTAATAACCGTGATTATCGGCAGGGGGAGTATAAAAATGTAGGGTTGTCGGTCCAGGGGCATTACCTGTGGCATGTGCCGTTCTTCGGATCGGATGCCGTTCATGTCTATTACGGGTTGGGCGGACAGGTAAACAGCCGGAATTATTATGCCGACAGCCGCAAGAATTTGCCTCCTCCGGGTGACCGTGAAAAGCAAATTTCCCTGGGAGGGTCTTTGTTAGGTGGTTTTGAATATTTTCTTCCGGATGGCCGGTATTCAGCTTTTATAGAAGGTGGTACTTATGTGGAAGTAATTCCAAGGCCCTTGTTTTTGAGTCCTAATGTGTCATTGGGTGTCAGATTAAATCTGTAGCAGAAGCCATAGGAATTGATATTTTTCAGGTACTCCCTGGGTTTGTGGTTACGTGATGTAAGCAGACAAGCCCAGGGAGTTCTTTTAAAAACAGTATATACCCGATTTTCTCCGATATGTTCAAATTATACAGTTCTTCAGCCGGCTCAGGGAAAACCTATACCTTAACCAAAGAATACCTGAAACTTATTCTGAACGGGAACTCTGACACCTATTTCAGGCATGTACTGGCCGTTACATTTACGAATGCAGCCGCCGCCGAAATGAAGGAACGGATTCTGGGGATGCTGCAATTATTTGCCCTCGGACAGGGACAGGAGCATCCTATGTTCCTGGATATCCTGAATGAACTGTTTCCGGAAGAAGTGAATATTCCTGAACTGCTGGAAGAAAAAAAGAAGAAACTGGTAAAGGATTCAGGCCGCATTTTTACTAAAATTCTTCATAGCTATTCTGATTTCGCAGTACTGACCATTGATAAATTTACCAAGCGTCTGGTCAGTAGTTTTACCGATGAGCTGGGGCTTCCCTATAACTTTGAAACAGAAGTGGACGCTCTGTTGCTTGAGGAAGCCGTCGATCGTTTGCTGGCCCGGGTAGGAAGAGAAGGGGAGGACGCGCTGACCCTGGTTCTCGAAGGCTATTTCAGAGAAAATGCGATGGACGGGAAAGGGTGGAGTGCGCTGTCTCATAGCCTGCAGAATGCAGCGCGTGACCTTCTGAACGAGGGAACCAACGAAGCCCTGGCAAAACTGGAAACGCTGAACGTACGCGATTGGTTACTGCTCCGGAAGCAGATGCTGGGCTTTATTCTGGAAAAGGAAATGCAACTGGCGGCACTGGGTGAAAAAGCGATGAGGATCATAGAGGATGCGGGATTAGGAGAAAAAGATTTTTTTTACAGCACCAAGGGGATTTACGGATATTTCAGAGATAAAGGAAGAAAGGAAAATCTATGGTTGAAAAACCCTAATTCCTATGTTATTAAAACCATTGAAGAAGGAAAATGGGCAGGGTCAAAAGCTTCAGGCGGACTCATTGCCCAGATTGAAACCATACAGGATAGTCTTACTGATATTTTTGCGGAGATTGAAGAAATCCGCTCTGCTCATAAAAACCGCTACCTGATTTATCAGGCCCTTTTGCCACATTTGTATAATACTTCATTGCTGGAAGAAATCCGTAAAGAATTTAAATCGCTGCTGCGGGAAGAAAATCAGGTACACATTTCAGAGTTCAACCAAAGGATTTCAGAGATTGTAACGGCTCAACCCGTACCCCTTATTTTTGAAAGACTGGGTGAAAAATATTATCATATACTGATTGATGAGTTTCAGGACACCTCGAAACTGCAATTCCTGAATTTACTTCCCCTGATTGAAAATTCCCTGGCTTACGGTCATTTCAATCTCGTGGTGGGTGATGCCAAGCAGGCTATATATCGTTTTCGGGGCGGGGATATGGATCTTATTGTGCATCTGGGAAATGAACAGTTTAATGAATTGTATACGCTTTTAGGTGCCAGACCTTTTCTTGACGAACGGCTATACACCGTTTTTCAGTCGGTTCAGAAAGCGACGCTACGTACTAACCGGAGGAGCTTCAGGGAAATTACGACCTTTAACAATGATTTTTTTGAATTTACCACCGGCTTACTGGCGGCAGAAAATCCGGCACTTCGTCTGGTTTTTGACGAAAATTTTAAACAGGAAATTGCTCCGCAGGCACCAACCGGTGGACATGTGGAAATTGAATTTCTGGATAAAGGACAGGTGACCGGTGATGCTGATCAGGATCCGGTAATTGAACGTACACTGAGCCTGGTTGCTGAACTGAAAGAAAAGGGCTATCACTGGCGTGATTTCGCCGTACTGTGCCGTGGCAGAAAGGAAGCGGCCCGACTGGCTGTGGCATTTAAGGAATCAGGCATTCCTTTGATTTCAGAAGATTCGCTACTGGTTAGTTATGCGGTTTCAGTCCGATTTACAGTCGCACTGATTAAAGTATTGAGTGTCAGGGACGGTATATCGTCAAGATACAGTGCTATCTGGTGGTTCTGGCAGCTGAAGCATCTGCGTCCGCCTTTGGCTGAAGACGAAGAAATCATCCGTGAGGTTTGCCAGAAGGCCGACATAAGCTTTTTTCTGGCTTATTTCGGGAAAATGGGCTATCCTGTTCATTCACTATTTGAAAAGCAACCTGGGGTTTATGAGCTCTGTGAGCAGATCTGCGGAATTTTTGATTTGTTTGCTGAGGGCAGCGAACGGGATTATCTGCTGCGGTTTATGGATGTGGTACTTGAATTTACAACAAAGAAAAACAGCAATCCTTCCGATTTTCTGATTCGCTGGGAGGACCTTCGGAACAAAGTATCCATTGCCCTTCCTGAAGGATCAGATGCGGTCAGGTTTACGACCATTCACAAATCCAAGGGACTGGAATATCCTGTTGTGATTCTGCCGTATTGCCATTGGAGCTTTGATGTGAAGCCCGGGTCCTCGATCTGGGCTGATCTTACCGGGCTTGATTATGATGAATTAGTGGTAGAGGAGGCCATGGACGATAAAGTTTCGATGCAGATAGGGAAAGTTAACCTGAAGCGGGAATTGCTGGAGTCAGAATTAGGGGATGTGATCAGGGAAGAGCAGGAACGAACACTGGTGGAAAACCTGAATCTGCTTTATGTAGCTTTCACCAGACCGGTTCAGCGGTTATATGTGCTGGCCGAAAGACAGTCCGGATGGAATAAGACAAAGCTGATCAGTTATTTATTCTATGAATACTTAAACCGCCCTGAAAAACCGGTCTGGGAAGAAGATAAAATGCAATATGTATTGTCAGAAGGTCTGAAAAATGATGGGGAGGATAGAAAAGAAGGTAAGCCGGAAATGACAATAGAAATGAAATTACTGGAAAGCCATGGAATAACCACTACACTGGCCGTTCAGTCTTCACGATAAAAAAGAGAATGATGACAGCAGATAATCAACAGGGGTTTAAACCCGAATTGTTACTCGAAATGATGCGGTATAAAATGCCGTTTGGAAAGTATAAAGATACGCCCTTGCATAAACTGCCCGTTTCTTATCTGGAATGGTTTGCCAGGGAGGGTTTTCCTGCCGGGAAACTCGGTATATTGTTACAGACCGTCTATGAAATAAAAATCAACGGGCTGGATTATTTATTTGAAGGACTGGCAAAAATGATGCAGCAGCAAAGCGATCATCGTTAATAAATACCACCAGTACAACTGATCATCAGACAGAACAGCAACTTATGAAGGTGTTCTGTCTGAATAATAACCTGTCTTAAATCCACCCATGTCCCATATACAGCCTTTATCACCCGCTGTTAAGAAATTCCTTCCGTCTTTGACCGCGCTGGCGATTTTTATGCAATCGCTTGACGGTACCATTCTCAATACGGCTTTACCCGCCATTGCCGCTGACCTGAACAGATCTCCGTTAGCCATGCATCCGGTTATTGTTTCGTATATGCTCACACTCGCTTTGCTGATTCCTGTGAGCGGATGGCTGTCGGATAAGTTCGGAACAAAATATATATTCTGTGCGGCTGTCATTATTTTTACAGTAGGGTCATTGTGCTGTGCTTTTGCCGGAACACTTCAGCAATTGGTACTATCCCGTATTCTGCAGGCTACCGGCGGAGCGATGATGGTACCCGTCGCAAGGCTGGCGCTACTCTATACTTATCCCAAGAGGCTGTTGCTCAAAGTGATTAATTATGCTACCGTTCCGGGATTAATCGGTCCCATCGTAGGTCCGAGCCTTGGTGGCTGGCTGGTGGAATTTGCATCATGGCACTGGATTTTTCTGATTAATATTCCGATTGGCATGGTAGCACTGTGGATGGCTACATTTGCGATTCCCAATCATAAAGGATCGGTTGGGAAGTTCGATTATGTTGGTTTTATTTTATTTGGCGGTGCTATTACTGTTGCCACACTGGCTATGGAAACGGGAAGTGACACGAAGGTGCAGTTTTCAACTGTAGCGCTGCTTGCGGGCAGTACGGCCGGGCTCATTTTTTTATATATACAACATGCGAAACGCTATCCGCGGCCGTTGATTAACCTTCAACTCTTTAAAATACGGACGTTGAAGATCGGGCTGATCGGCAACCTGGTAACACGCCTTGGAATAGGGGGCATTCCTCTTTTTTTACCTTTGATGCTCCAGGTAGGATTGGGCTATCCGGCTTCGGTGGCCGGCGTGATGCTTATGCCGATGGCCATCGCCAAAGTCGTTACCAAATCCATGATTGTTCCTATCGTCAGACGGTTCGGGTATAAGCGGCTGCTGATTAGCAACACCATTATTCTGGGAATCATTATCGGGACTATTTCACTGGTTACGGCCGATACGCCCCTTATCTTTCTGATCCTTCTCCTGATTGTTTTCGGAGCTTTCAGTTCTGTTCAATTTACGTGTATGAATACGATTTCAATAGCGGATCTTGAAAACGCAGATTCAAGCGAAGGAAACAGTCTCATAGCGGTTACGCAGCAGTTATCCATCAGCCTGGGTATCTCCATCGGATCGTTCGTTCTTCTTTTGATGAGTAACTGGTCGTTTTTAGAGCAAAAGGGCAAAGTCTTTCCATTTAAAGGAACTTTTCTTGTATTAGGAATTTTAACGGTGTTATCTTCTTTGATTTTCGCGCAACTCAGGCCTGATGACGGAAACCGGTTATCGGGTACAAGGAGAGTACATTAAAATTAAACTATTCTTCGTGACTTTTGTTCTATAGGTATCATCAGACCTTTTCTTTATTCTTATGGAACATATTGTTAAAATTCTGTCTATACGTCACATAACCCATGATGTAGTACAGATAGAAACGGAAAAGCCAATCCATTATGAATTTATTCCCGGTCAGGCTACAGATATTTCCATCAACAGGGAAGGGCTGAAACAGGAATTACGGCCTTTTACCTTTACTTCACTCCCTGGAGACGACCATCTGCAGTTTACTATCAAAACTTACCCTGAACGTAACGGCGTCACGAAGGAGCTATTAAACCTAAGGGAAAATGATGAGTTGATCGTGCATGATATTTTCGGGGACATCCGCTACAAGGGGGATGGTATATTTATCGCGGGAGGGGCAGGTATTACTCCTTTCATTTCCATTTTTAAGCAGCTTGTAGCATCAGGAGAAATATATCGTAATAAGCTGGTCTTTGCAAACAGGACAAAGGCTGATATTATTCATGAAGAACGGTTCAGGAATCTGCTGGGGGCTGATTTTGTAAATGTGCTGTCAGAAGAAAAAGCGGAGGGGTACGCTCACGGATATGTGACGGAAGAACTGCTGAAACCTTTGGTAGCAACAGAAAAATATGTTTATGTTTGCGCACCACCTCCTATGACGGATGCGGTAATTGAAATTCTTAAAAACCTGAAAGTCCCTGAATCACTTATTATTCAGGAAGGTTTCTGAACACATTTTCAGTAGTTATGCAAACTTATATTTCAGTTTTACGGGGTATCAATGTGGGAGGAAACACCATCCGGATGGATGAACTGAGAAGTTTATTTCTGGACCTGCAGTTTGAAAATATCCGGTCCTATATTCAGAGTGGTAATATTATTTTTCAAAGCACTGCAGAGGACGAAAAGATCTTAACGCAACAGATTTCAGATGCAATCCGTAAGAAATTCGGAGTGGATATTGCCGTGATGGTTTTCTCTGTTGAAAGTTTAAAGAATATACTTCGGAACAATCCGTTTGTGCGGGATACTTCGAAGGAGAGTTCCTTTTTACACGTTACTTTTCTGGCGTCATCTCCAGATCTGAGCAAAGAAGGGTATATCAGACAGAAAGCAGGGGAAGGAGAAGCTATTCATTTTTCTGATGAGGCAGTTTATTTGTACTGTCCGAATGGTTATGGAAGAACAAAACTGCATAATAATTTTCTGGAAAACCAGCTGAAGGTAAAAGCAACCACCCGTAACTGGAAAACAGCAAACGAGCTGCTCAGGTTAGCAGAAGGTGCTGTTCATTAAAACCATTCAACTCATTCATTCCAGTCAATAACGCACCGCTGTTTCTCAAGATCACCGAGGTGTTCATCCAGTTCGAGCTGGTATCTTTCGGTGTCAAATTCGGTACGGAATTTTTCTTTAAGCTCTTTTCGTTTAATGGCTTCAAGATAACGCCTTCCTTCTTCACGGGTCTGTAGTTTCAGTGGGGGAACAAGAACAGGCTTATTATCTTCCCCTTTGGCCACCATGGTAACATAAGAAGTATTCGTATGACGCTTGATCCCGTTGGTAACATTTTCCGCAATGACCCTGATGCCGATGACGAGTGAGGTTTTTCCTACGAAATTGACGGAAGCATGTAATGATACCAGATCACCTACTTCAACCGGCTCCAGAAAATTAACATTATCTACGGAAACCGTAACACAATAATTACCCGCATGTCTTGATGCGCAGGCGTAAGCTACTTTATCAATCAGTGATAAAAGAATACCTCCGTGGATCTTCCCTCCAAAGTTAGAATAGGATGGGATCATCAGTTCTGTCAGTGTGGTTTTGGAATAGCT